>QKCK01000029.1 GCA_003245695.1 Bacteroidota bacterium
ACTGCAGCTCAAAGAGAATCATTCTGACAATTATTATCGCAACTGGAACACAATCTATTCAAAGGAGTGGAACCAGCGTTATATGAGTCCGATGAAACATGGTGATCTTTATGATTGTTATATTGACTACAACCAGAATATCGAATATGGGCATGATTTTAACTGTAGATTATACTACTATTTTAAATATTTTGAGGAAGTTAACCATGTCACACTCTTTCCGGGTGGCAGAAGGAGATAAATAATTGCATCACTTTTTAAAAAAAGTGGTGCAGAAATAAAAAAAATATTTATTTTTGCCCCGCTGAAATGATGATTCAGCCTGTTGTTTGAAATGTGTTGCCCGCGGACCTGTTGGTTTAGGGCCTAAAAGCCCAGATGGCGAAATTGGTAGACGCGCTAGTTTCAGGGACTAGTGTCAGCAATGATGTGCAGGTTCGAGTCCTGTTCTGGGCACCATAAATACTACCTGCCCAGGTGGTGAAATTGGTAGACACGCCAGCTTGAGGGGCTGGTGCCGGTTCCGGTGTGCAAGTTCGAGTCTTGTCCTGGGCACTAAGAGAGATGTAAGATATTACACCTCTCTTTTTTTTTCGGTTAAATCGTAAATGGTTAGCTTGAATTTTAAATAATTATTCTCTTCAGGTGAGGAACAATCTGGCAGCAGTAATACTGGCATCAGGGTTATCAGAGAGGATGGGCACTCCCAAAGCTTTACTGAAATGGGACAGCTCTGCTACTTTCATTGAGAAATTAATCGGTGAGTGTCTGAGTGCCGGGTGTGATAAGGTCATCTGCACCATAAATGAACTTATACAACCCTTTTGCGAGGACTTGGTTTTACCTGCGGAGGTGAAGTTCATTGTTAATCAAAACCCGCAATGGGGGAGGTTTTACTCTGTAAAGAGAGGTCTAAGTGAGGTAAGTGATTTTAAATACTGTTTTATTCATAATGTTGATAATCCGTTTATTGATAAAGAGCTAATGAAGCTTCTTTATTCTGAACGTGACAATAAGGCATGGTGTTCACCAGTATTTGAGAACAGGGGCGGACACCCGGTTCTTTTGCCTTCTTCTGTCATCAGGGAGATATTAGTGCATGAAGAGATTACAACTACACTCTCGGAAATTCTTTGCCGTCACCCCCAAAAGGATGTCTGTATAGATTCTGACCTGGTACTAAGAAATATCAATAACCCTGAAGACTATAAGAAATATTTTTGCAGATAACGGTCACCAGCATCAAAAAAGCCGCGATATCACGCAGCTCTGTGTAAAAGTCCAAAGCTGAGGAACGGAGTGACGAAGTCCCGCGGAGCGGGATCCATAAAGTCCAAAGTCCAAAGTCGAAAGTTGAAAGTCTAAAGTCCGTTATCACCAGATACCAAATGAACGACTAAACGACTAAACGCATCAACGCATCAACGCATCAACGCACCTCATTCCTCACTCCTTACTTTTATCTTTATCCTTTTGTCTTTTATCTTCCATAATGGCATTTATTGAAGCCTCGAGAATAGCAGGACGGATGTTCATGTCGTAGAGTTTGCTGTTATTACGGGTAGGGTAGACCCTGTTGCATAAAAAAACATATGATATCTCAGCATCAGGATCAGCCCATACAAAGGTGCCTGTGTAACCTGAATGTCCGAAACTGGCATCAGAAACAGAGGGTGAAGGATATCTGTCAGCGAGTGGTATAGTGTCATTCAGCAGTGTAGGCTTGTCAAAACAGAGGCCGCGGCGGTTGTCGTTCTCAGGGAACTGTACTGAAGTATACTCCTTCATAATATCCTGGCTGAATATCTGTTCTCCTCCATAGCTTCCCATTCTGCGATATGTCTCAATGAGTTTCAGAAGGTCATTTCCTGTTGCAAACAAACCGGCATGACCTGACACTCCTCCAAACATTGCTGCTCCTTCATCATGTACTGTACCATGGAGCTGCTGGTGACGGAAGAAGGTGTCATTCTCTGTCGGGACAATCCTGTCAAGAGCATATTTCTCCCTGGGTCTGAAGGTGATATCCCACGCACCTAATCTGTTATAGATGTTTACCGGAAGGTATGTGTCGATAGATTCACCCGTAATGCTTTTTGCAACATCAGCTGCAAGGATAAAGTTGAGGTCTGAATAGAGATACTTCCTGGGGCCTACTTTACTGTCGACTATCTCTGCATACATCTTGGCCCTGTAGTTTCTATTGATGTAGAGCGATTCAGTTACTTCCACATTGTATCTTTTAGTCTTACGACTGCTATAAATACATTTCTTGAATGAGCCATCAGGGTTGAGTGTTGTTTTATAAAACGGGATGAACGGAATCAGCCCCGACTGATGAGAGAGCATGTCACGTAAGCGAAGCGAGTCTTTATTGGTGCCCTTGAATAAAGGCAGGTACGAACCAAGAGTGCGGTCTGGGTCAAATTTGCCCTGGCTGTCCAGTAATAGCAGAGCGGCAGTTGTCGAAGATATCTTTGTCACTGAAGCCAGATCAAACAGGTCAGAGGTTTTTACAGTATCCTTTTTCTCATATGTGTGATATCCAAAAGTCTTATAATATACAACTATACCTTTACGTGCAATAAGCACTTCACAGCCAGGATATGCAAGTGAGTCAAGCCCCATTTTTACTATCGAATCAACCTTGCTGTTGAGCAGTTCAGATGACATGGATGCGTTCTCGGGATAACCATATTGAAGTCTCAGGTTACCCGGAGTGTCAAGACCGGTACCTGCCGGGTACTTTGAATTTATTGAGACAGGAAGCCGGCCTGAGGCTCCAATTGCACCGAAGATCACCTCCACAGCTACATCCTGGGTAAAGGAGTTATCCTGATATGCTATCAGCAGCGCTGAGGGTTTATTATTCAGTTCAAGCAGATTGATGCCAAAAGGATTGCCAAACCATGAGATGATACAACCATTGAGTGAGGCTAGCTGTGATATTACTGACTTCATCTCTTCAGTTATCCCGTATGATAACTGAGGCTTCTGGCTCAGACCGGAAACACCTGTGAGAATTACATCATACTCTTTTAATATTTCAAGAGTTTTTGAAAAGCCTGTTGTATCCGCAGTATTTATCTCAAACTGATCAACACGGGTATATCGTGAAGCCATATCACGGAAAGTTCCCATATTCTCACCGTTGACAGATACCGTCGCCACTCTTATTTTATCAAGGTTTTTAAGAGGTATCAAAGAGCTGGTGTTTTCAACAACAGTGATGGCATTGGCATACAAGTCTCTTATAAGTGCCATTTTCCCTGATGGTGACAGATTATCAATTGTAATGCCATGTGTCTCATTTTTGCCGGCCTCCTCTGCAATCCATCTTTTGACTGCCAGTATCTTACGGCATTTCTCCCTGACTGTCTCTATTGGTATTTCGCCTTTTGTTACTCTTGAGCTTATCTCCTCAATGGCCATAACCGGATTGACGGAGAACTCAAGGATATCATTGCCGGCAATATATGCATTAGCGTCTGCTATTCCTGCCGGAAAAGCCTCTTTTGCCCCTTCCATACTTAAAGCATCGGTGATGACAAGGCCAGAGAAGTTCATCTCATTTTTCAGTACCCCTGTTACTATCTTGTAAGAATAGGTGGCTGGCAGCTTTGGTGTTGAATCAAGTGTAGGGACGTTTATATGAGCTGTCATTACTGATGCTATTCCCTGATCAATAAGATATCGGAAAGGCATAAACTCAACGGTGTCAAATCTCTCCCTGCTGGCTTCAATCAGGGGTAATCCCCTGTGCGAGTCAACATCAGTATCACCATGACCTGGAAAGTGCTTTGCGCAGGCAATAACGCCATTATCCTGCATCCCTTTCATAAACATTGCTGCCTTGCGGGCAACAGCAACAGGAGACTCACCAAATGACCTGAAATTGATAACAGGGTTATTGGGGTTGTTGTTAACATCAGCAACAGGTGCCAGGTTTACATCTATACCTACCGCTCTGCATTCAGCAGCTATGTAGGAACCCATTCGATAAATGAGAGAATCGTTCTGTATCGCTCCAAGAGTCATCTGATAGGGATAACTCATAACTCCCTCAAGGCGCATTCCGGTTCCCCATTCAGCATCAGTTGCAATCAGAAGTGGTATCTTTGACAGTGAATCAAGACGGCGAACCAGATCTGCCTGCTTCTCAGCCTTACCTTCATTAAACAATATCCCGCCGATGCCATAACCGGTAACAAGCTTCTCCACCTCCTGGTAGTTTATCCTTCCATTATAATCCCAGGCAGGTATCCAAATGCTCTGCGCCACCATCTCTTTTACCGTCATCGTGTTTAAAACACTGTCAATTGACTTGTCTGCCTGGTATTTAAGCCATGGGGCTTTGGTTTTCTGACCAAATGATGATGTTGTGATTACCAATAATAGTAAAACTGCAATTTTTCTACCTGATACAGGATTCATATAAGTCTGATTTTTTATATTATGATGTAATACTGCTTTTTATTTTCTCTGTCATT
>QKCK01000186.1 GCA_003245695.1 Bacteroidota bacterium
CTTTCCACCAGGTTTTATTACTGTCTCTTCCGGTGCAACTGCTGTACAACCGCAACCCGCTTTTACATGCCTTATTATCAAATCGCTCCTGCCGGTATTGGTAAATGAATATTCAACGTTTGCTTTCTCTCCCTGATTTATCTTTCCAAAGTCAACGTTATTTGATTCAAGGGTAAACTCAGGAGCATTGGCAAGTTGTGATGGAGAGAGATTTGAGAAATCCTCCACAAGTATTGCTGAGACATACAGATAAATATTCGGTTGGGTAACTCCATTCACATTAAGTCGTACTATATCACTTACATTCCCCCAGGCAGAACTATTAAGAGAGGCATCATAGGTGCCTTCAATAAGCCCCTCCTCTCCAGGTTTGATTGTTCCAGGACTCACCTTTAATGAAAAGTATGGCTTCAGACCATCAAATGTAAGAGCAACAGGCTCTTTAGAAGTATTAATAATCTTCATAACCCTTATTCTCTTCTCATTCTTTCCCATCTTGGTAAATGCCAGATGGTTGGTCTCAAACCTAAGTGGCCCGACCACAAATGTATACTGCTCTTCAAGTGTCTTCTCATGTGGTGTTACCTCCCCTTCTATTATCAATACTGCCACCGAAGGCTTTGAATTGGAGAAGACAGATACTGACTTGGTAAACCTGCCACTCTGACCATGCGGGTCGAACAGAGCCTTTACAAATCCCTTTCCACCCGGAGGTATTGGATTTTTTGTATAATCACTGGCAGTGCATCCACATGAGGGCTGAACCCTTGTGATAACAAGCACTGAATCACCTGTGTTTGTAAACTCAAACACAGCCTCTTTCTTCCCATCATCGGCACTTATTGTACCGTAATTGTGTTTAGTGTTTGAGAAATTAAGTTTTGGCTGTCCGTAAACACTTAATCCCGCAAAAAGAATCACAGAAAGAATAATTCCTCTTTTCATATACTTTTTTTTATAAATATGTTTCTAATAGTCTCTATTGTTCATATTCATGACTGAAATCACACAAACCGGAACTATCGTTTATAACCATCAAAAATAATAAATTTTGATTTGCATCTGTTTTTTTAAATCTTATTACATTAGTTTTGCTTTTTGCATTACTCTATTATCAGACATGTTTTTCAGTTTAGAGGTTGCATAACATCAAAATGAGAATCAGATTTTTCAAAATAGGGTTACTTATTGCCCTGGGGCTTTTCTCTCATCTGTTTGCCAATGCTCAGTTTTACAACGGCATGCAGATGACTTTCGGAAAGAACAGGGTTCAGTATGGTGACTTCTCATGGACCTATTTCAGGTTTGATAACTTTGACTGCTATTATAACGAGTTTGGTCGCGAGGTGGCTCAATATGCCTGTGTAAAAGCAGCAGAAAAGCTGACGGAGATTGAGGACTACTTTGACTACTCACTCGATAAAAGGCTTATTCTGATTGTCTACAATAAGAAAACCGATTTCAGACAGAGCAATATTGGACTTGTCTCTACCGAAGAAGATTATAATGTAGGCGGATATACCAGGGTAATTAAAAATAAAGTCAGCCTTTACTTTAATGGAGACCATGAGGAGTTTGCAAGACAGATAGCTTCTACAATTGCTGAAGCCGTTGTCTACGAAATGGTATATAATGCTGACACCCACGATAAAGTAACCAGCTCCGCTCAGATAGATTTCCCGGAGTGGTATATAAAAGGATTGGCAAACTATGTTGCCTATGGATGGGATATTGAGACCGATAACAGGGTAAGAGACGGCTTTGAAAACAAAAGATACAAAAAGCTTGATGCCCTTGAAGGAGAGGATGCAATATATGCGGGTCAGTCATTCTGGAAATTTATCGGTGAGAAATATGGTAATACAATCATTCCAAATATAATCTATCTCTCAAAAGTCTATAAGAATGTTGAGGATGGTTTTCTTTACGGACTAGGTAAAAGCCTGAAAGACACCTATAAAGAGTGGAGAGAATGGTATGCAGACTACTATTCCTCAACCCCGGCAAACAACAATAATAGTCTCCCTGAAATAAAGAAAGCAAAGCCAAATCAGCGTTATACCTCTGTTAAAGTAAGTCCTGACGGCAGGTACGTTGCATGGGTCTCAAACTATCTTGGAAGGCGGAAAATCTGGATGTATGACACAGAGACACATAAAAACAAAAAGATATACTCAATTGAACCAAAGTATGACCAATCTGTAGATTACACATATCCGGTAATGGCATGGCATCCCGGGGGCAGGGTTTTTACTTTCATAAATGAAGCAAAAGGTGGAGTGAAAATGTGGTTCTACCGCACCGACGACAAGAGTCTGGAAGAACGCGACATGCCTTTCTTTGAGAAAGTACTTGACTTTCAATATTCACCTGATGGTTCTCAGTTAATTCTGTCGGCCATAAACGAGGGAATGACAGACATCTATCTCCACACAATCATCTCAGGTATTAATGAGAGACTAACATGGGATATAGCTGATGACAGGGAGGCAGCATTTGTAAAAGGGAAAGAAAATACCATAGTTTTCTCATCAAACAGAAAGAGTGATATTCTCTCTAACCTTGGAAATCCATTTGAGGAGTGCTCAGAGGTCTATTCACTTTTCACCTATAACATTGCTGAGAGAGGATCGCAGTTGACAAGACTTCCTGAGAAGCCTTATGACAATTACAGAAACCCGAACACCCCGACCTTCAGCAGAACAGGTTTCCTTGGCGATGGCAACGGAGTAATAAACCAATACTCAGCTACCCTGGATAGTGCAATAAGTTATATTGACACAACCACCCACTACAGGCATTATATTGAATCATACCCAACAACAAATTACCAGCGGAATATTGAATCGTTCGACAGAAACAACAATACCGACGCTGCAATAATATTCAATGAGGGCAGATACAGGCTTCTTGCGGGGCCATCAACACCTGACACCCCTGTGTCACCATCTGACATACGGATTACAAACTTCAGAAAAGAAGAGACCGAAAGACTACATATTGCTGACAGCATAATGCAACTTCGTGACTGGCTGCTGGAGGAACAAAGGAAAATGCACGACACCCTTAAAAAACCACTTTATGAATATTATGCCAAAGATGAACCCATTGATATCAGCAATTACATCTTTGAAAAAGAGAAAGAGAACTATTATGAGCTGCAATGGCGTAAAGACTATATAGATATTGACCTTGACACATCAGCCATGGAGTTTCCCACTGCCCGTGTTTACAGAACGGTCTTCTACAACAACTACTCAGCATCACAAATTGACTTTAACTTTCTGAATTATTCATATCAGGCCTTTAATGGAGGATCATCATACTTTAATCCAGGAGCAAACCTTTACTTCAAAATAGGAGCCATTGACCTCTTCGAAGATTATCGCATAACAGGTGGATTCAGGTTCTCAGGCAATTTTGACAGTAATGAATATCTCCTCAGCCTGGAATCACTAAAAGGGAAACTGGATAAACAGCTCATATATCATCAGCAGTCTTTTGATACATATGACGAAGATGGTTATTATAAAATAAAAAGCTATAACACTTACCTCTCATTTACCAGACCTTTCAGCAACGTATTATCATTGAAAGGCACAATGATATACCGTTTTGATAATTACATTACACAATCAATTGATCCTGCATCTCTTTCCGAGGCAAACTTTCAGCGTCACTGGGGCGGGTTGAAGGCTGAGTTAATATATGATAATACCCGAAAGAGAATGATAAACATTTACTATGGAACAAGATTCAAGATCTTTGGTGAATATTATCATGAATTTACATCTAAGAATAAAAACCTATACGTAGTAGGAGCTGATTTCAGACATTATATACGCATACACCGTGAGCTTATCTGGGCTAACAGGTTTGCTGCCAGCGGCTCTTTCGGTTCCACCAAACTTGTATACTATCTTGGAGGTGTTGATAACTGGATGGGCTATTTTTTTACTTCCCGCGAAATGTTTGACTCAAGTGTGCCTGTAAATCCAAACGCCAATTATGGTTTCCAGGCGCTTGCAACAAATATGAGAGGCTTCAGCCAGAACATACGTAACGGCAGCAACTTTGCCCTTTTTAACACAGAGTTACGATGGCCGTTTATAAGATATTTTGTAGGTCATCCCCTGCGCTCTAATTTTCTCAACAGCATGCAGGTGGTTGGTTTTGCTGATGCAGGCACAGCCTGGAGTGGATGGAATCCATGGAATGGCGAAAACTACTGGGACACCAGCACATACGAAAACGGATCAGTCGTAGTTCATCTTGACACAAACCGTGAACCCATAGTAATGGGTGTGGGCTTTGGAGCCAGAGCACAGATACTGGGATACTTTGTCAGGGCAGACTGGGCATGGGGTATAGAAAATGGATATGTGCTGCCAAAAATAGTTTATCTCTCCTTTAGCCTTGATTTCTAGAACCCACTGATGGAGATATTAAAAGATATAATCATAGGCCTTTC
>QKCK01000156.1 GCA_003245695.1 Bacteroidota bacterium
GGCATCGTTATTTGATGCAGCCTTTGTTAATGTTGTAAGTATATAGAACGAGGTTGATCCGTCAGGTTTTCTGCCATATGAATATGTAGCATCAGATATTGCAGGAAAAGTAACATCATCAATTATAAATCCCTGTGGGCTCTCAAGCCATACTTCCTCACCACTTGAAGATAATCCGAAGTTGGAACCTGATGGATATGCTGTTGCTGCATCATCAACAACAATTGCATAAAACCCTCTTGCAGGAAGAATAGTACCGGCCGGAAACTCCATTTTTGTCTTTGACCCTGAATAACCTCCTGAATCATAGATTTTGTAACCGCTTATATCAACTGCAACATCGGAGTTGTTATATACTTCAATCCAGTCAGGATCTTCAGTGACACCTCTTGAGAATATCTCATTTATGAGTATTGAAGGTGCCCCTACGGTGTATGCTGATGTTGTTGTTGGTGCATCAGCAGGATATGTTGATGAGAGGTCTATCACATTATCTGCTTTGATATAATACTGAACCACACTTGCTGATGACTGTGGTGGTATTGTTCCGGTATACAGGTGATCTGCTCCGGCAGTCATTGCAACGGTGGTATAAGAACCATCACCTACCTTATAAAGAATACTCACTGCAGAGACATCTCTTAAATCAGTAACCTTGGCAGTAACTGTGACATAATCAGTTGCGCCGGGAGCTTGCGGATCTATCGTTACATTTGATATAGTGGGAGGTCCGACAAATACTTCATCCTCGACACATCCGTTCATAAGGATGGCAGAAAAGACAAGTAACAGAAAAATATACTTTGTTTTCATTTCTTTATTTTTTTTCATTATTGATATTATGCCGATTTACAATATGCACTGATTAAAAGTCGACTTCAAAACGGATGCTGACCATACTATAGTTTTCCCCGGCTTTTCCGGCTGATTCAATTACCTCTTCAGGGTTTTTGGTAAGGTTACCGTCAATATCATGGCCTACGTATAATTTGCCCTTGGCATTGGCATAACGGTCATTGTTAATAAATGCATAATTCAACATTATCTTAACATTTGAATTTGCCAGATAATTAAGTCCCATGGTAAAGCTTTCGCCTGATCCACCCATAACACCATCAGTTCTGCTGTTCAGATCAAGATATTCATATCGCAGTGCAATCTCCAGATCACCCCAGTCTTTACCACGTCCAGGCTGTGTGAATTCACCTTCCTCAATGTTGTATACATAGTTGCCCCCGAAGAGAAGGTAGCTTCCAAAAACATAGAATCCGTTGAATTTCTCTGTTCCAAGACTGTTTTTTCTATAGGTATTATTCATTATGTACTCACTCTGAAATCTCAACCCTTTGTAAAAACCGGCTAATTCAAGGCCTCCAAGCAGTTCATGATCAACATCTGTAATATCATCAGTATCCATATATTTCTTTCTGTTAATAGAGGATATTGAACGTGTGCTGTATCTTACTGAACCAGGTACTTCAGCATCAGTTTTGGGTGTGCGGTATGAACCAGCAAGACCCAGATGTATCCCCATATCATTGCTTGTGTACAATGGCATAATGACAATCCTTCCGGTGTATGACATACCTTCATCAATTCCCTGATCCTTATTTGCATCTTCAGAGAAGGTTCTTTCCTCAAGGCCTCCTATAGTCTGAAAGAAGACACCTGCCTCAGCACAAAGCCAGTTATGTGAGTAAGCTGCTGTTGCACCTATATGTCTTGATGGAGCAAAAGCACTGACAACATTGGCTCTTTCCATGAAAGTCAGATACCTTGAAGTTGTAGTAGCCTCCATTGACAATGGCTCCTTGAAGTTACCGGCTCTAACTCTCAAACCATTCTTAAAGTCGTATTTCAGATAGGCATCCTTAAGCTCAAGTTCAGAATTGGCCAGATCAATGTCAATCTCACCATACCAGTTATTTGCAAAAGTTGTTTTGACACCTATACGGGCCCTTCTTATCCCTGTCCCATTTCCAATAGGATTAAGTGTTTCACCAAAGAATGCAGCACCATCAGTCTGAACACGAATATCTGTCCATATCCTTGCCGATTGATCTTCTGTCTCAAAAACCAGTGTGCCGCTTCTTAATTCGGCATTTAACGGAGTGCGTTTTACCGCCACACCATATTGATTGTAGCGTACAGAATCCTGAGTCTGCCCTGACACTACATTGCCTGCTGTAATCATAAAGAATAACAACAGCGCAATACTGATAAGTCGAAATTTTCTCATAATAGATTGTTTAAATTTTATTTATGAATTGTTTTAGGTTTACCCCCTTTTCAATCCCAAGTTTTTTTCTGAGACGATACCTGCTTATCTCAACACTCTTCTCTGAAATGTTCAACAGTGTTGCCATTTCCTTTGATGATATGTCAAGCCGCAGAAGGATGGCAAGCCTCTTCTCATTTGCAGATAGAGACGGAAACTGTGTTGACAGTCTGGCTGAAAAGTCTTTGTTCATCTTCTCAACCTGAATATTAAAATCATCAACCTTGTCAGTAAAACTCATACGTTGCCTTATATCAACCTCAAGCTTCCGCAGCTTTTCATCTTTCTTTTCAGGCTTTTTTTCTTCTCTTACTGACCTCAGTTCATCAAATATCTTTTCCAGAAATTCCTTCTGCTCAACTATGCTTAATGCATAATCTACAAGCTCTTTTCGCTTAAATTCGAGTTTATTCTGAAGGAAATCGTTTTCTATATGAATAGCCTTGATTTCAGCCTCTGTCAAAGCCTTTTGCCCGTTATTATACTCTTTCTCTTTCTCCAGCAGTTCTCTCTCTGCAGCAAGAACTCTCTTCTGCTGCTTATATAAATAGACTATTACAGCAGCTAAGACTATTACAGCCATAAGAGACACTCCGGGCCATATGAGATTAATGTAACCGGCATTGTCAGGAATCGCCTCATTTACTGCAATAGAAGTCTCATCCACACCTGCTTCACTCCCTATGTAAAGGCCAAAAAGATTCTTAACAAAAAAGAGTGAAACGAAGGATAATAATCCTGCCATTACCGGAGTAAGTATCCAGCCACCGACAATCGAACCAATGGTTTTGAACTTTATCTCGTTCACACCTGTGACAAGACCAATCCCAATTATAGCTCCAACAATAACCTGTGATGACGATACCGGTACCAGTGGGATGGAAGGAAGTCCCATGCTCTTTAAAAACACTGACAATGAAGTTGATGAGAATACAAACAAAACAATGGCCTGGGTAAGCACAGCAACTATGGCAGCCTCAGCCGATAATGCCATAATGCCATTACCCACCTTATCCATCAGTTTCTTACTGTAGGTTATTATTCCAATGGCAATTGCCAGACCTCCCAGGAAAAATAAAAACTGTTTCCCTGAAAGTGTAAAAACCCCCAGATCAATTATAATATTCGGAGCCGATCCGATAAAAACACCCATTACATTGGCAATGTTGTTTGCGCCAAGGCTGAAAGCCCCGAAAGCCCCGACAATTATAAGCCCCCATTTAATATATGTATCCAGAATGATCAGATGAACCTTTAGTATCAACAGAAGTTTCCGCAGCGCCAGGTAGAGAAGAGCCGACAAAAGAGCCCCTAAGAGCGGACCGGCAAACCACATTGATACAATTTTTGTGAGTGTGCTTATATCTGTTGAATGACGGGTAAACAGATTCCATCCGATAATTGCCCCAACAATTGCCTGAGAAGTTGAAACAGGAATCAGATAACGGTTCATGAAAAAAATTACCAATGCGGCTGACAGTGCAACGGTAAATGAACCTGCAATGGCATCAACAGATCCCAGCTTACCCAGTGTTTCAGTTGTACCACCACCCTGTGCAACAGCTCCGATTATAACAAAAATGCTTGCAATAAAAGCCGCCTTCCGGAAACTGACCATCTTTGAACCTACTGCAGTCCCAAAAACATTGGCTGCATCATTGGCTCCTAAGGACCACCCAAGAAATAATCCGCTTGTTATAAAAAGAAAAAACACAGAATCAGGGTTTATTATATTGTACGTTTAATTGCCATTATAGATAAAAGATCAGCAACCTTCTCTGCACTGTCTGATACCGTTTCAATATGAAGTGTGAAATACCTGACATGAAACTTTTCACTTAGCTTCAGGTTAGGCATCTGCCTGAAGGTTCTCCTCTTTATTACTTCAGCCAGCTTGTCAGCTTCCTTCTCATAGAAATATACCCTGTGAATCTGATCCTTTACAGTGTCAGGTGTTCTGAAATATGCCCGCGCTGCAGGTATTACTGATGATACTGATGAAACACACATATCCGTTAAAAGAATAAGGTCCTGATTCAATTCAGCCGGAATATTAGGCACCTCTACATCAAACTGAAACAGACTTTTCTTCGCCATATCAATTATATCATCCATCTCTTCCAGAAGACGTAAAATATCTCCCCGTAACTGTGGCATCAGTGAGTGTGTATAAAGCTTACTCTCTATCTCACGTCGAAGACTGTCGGCGTCAGCTTCCAGCCTTGCCATCATTGCAATATTATTATTGAAAGCCTCCTGATTTCCATGAAGGTAATTGTTAACCCCCTCCTTGAATACCAAGACACCTTTGTCTACAGTATTAAAGAATTCTTCAATGTCATCTATTACTTTCTTTGCATTCTTAAAAAGAGCCATGACAAAATTTACTTTGATCTGACTTCAAAGATAAATCTTAAACTTAACAGCAAGATTACTTTTTAATATAGTTATTATTGAAACGACAAAGAAAACATGTATAGGAATTGTGTTTCTACATATATTTGATATTAAATGCTATACAAATTCATGTGTAGAACTAATTTCAAATCATATGAAGCAAATTTAAAAATATGTAGAACTTTTGTATAGGCTTTTAAAAGGTATTTTAAAGATATTATCCTCTACAAAAAGATAAAACAGACACTCATAAGAACTCTGTTTTCTATTTTCCAATATCCCACTCCCTGTAAAACTGCTCAAGATACATCTCCATAAACCTGTGACGTTCTTCAGCCAGCTTCCTTGCTGTAGGAGTGTTCATTAATCCTTTCAGCAGTAACAGCTTCTCATAAAAATGATTGATTGTTGGAGATGCCGATGATCTGTAAGCCTCCATGTCTCCTGCCTGAGCTATCTTATAATCAGGATCATATATCTTTCTGTTTTTAAAACCACCATAGTTAAATGCCCTTGCAATACCTATTGCGCCAATAGCGTCGAGCCTGTCGGCATCCTGAACAATCATGAGTTCAAGTGACTTATGAATTATTTTATCACTTGAAGAAAAAGAGATATTTCTGTTTATATCAATAACACTGTCAATATGATACTGATCAAAACCAAGTATTCCCAGTAGAGAAGTGATTTTTTGTTTCGGATCGCTATCTGAAAATTTACGGTCGTCAATGTCATGAAGTAAGGCACCTAGTACCACAATATCAAGATCTGCCCCCTCTTCATGCTCGTAGATGTAAAGTGAAGTATTAAGTACACGCAGGATATGCATCCAGTCATGACCGCCGTCAAAACCTGAGAGTGAGGTTCTGACAAACCTCTCAACTTCTTTGTACCTGGCATCACTTTCAATTAGATTCATAAACCGGTTTTATGGATTCAAATTATTGATAATTTTGTTACCGAAGGAAAGACAAAGTTATTAAAAATAGGTATTCCGGATAAGGGGGCGGGATACATTATAGAAACATATATGATATGTATAAGGCAGATATTATTACTATTGGTGATGAGATATTGATTGGTCAGGTTATCGATACCAATTCAGCATGGATGAGTGCTGAACTTAATAAGCTGGGTATAGGGGTTTCAAGAATCATTTCCATCCAGGATAATGAAGATGAAATTCTCAGGGCAGTTGACAACTCATTCAATAATGCCGATGTAATTCTTATCACTGGTGGACTGGGCCCGACAAGCGATGATATTACCAAGCCGGCGCTGGCAAAATATTTTAACACCAGACTGGTTTTCAATGCGGATGTTTTTCTGGAGGTAAGTAATCGTCTGAGTATAAGAGGACTGCCGATGAATGAGAAAAACAGGCATCAGGCTGATGTCCCTGAGTCGTGCACAGTGCTCATGAATAAGGCCGGAACAGCACCAGGCATGCTTTTCAGAAAAGATGGCAAAGTAATCATTTCAATGCCGGGGGTTCCTTCCGAAATGAAATACCTGATGAATGAACACGTATTACCACTGCTCTCCGGTAGCTTCAAATCAGGATTCATAATACATAAGAATATTATGACCTACGGTATAGGAGAGTCGCTTCTGGCAGAACGTCTTGAGAACTTTGAAAAGGAACTGCCCAATGAAATCAGACTTGCTTACCTGCCCTCATTCGGTATAGTCAAACTGCGCCTTACAGCAAGAGGAGATGATGAAGCAAAATTAAAAGGGCTGATTGATCAGCAAGTCAGAAAACTCTATTCAATTGTGGCTGAAGCTATCTATGGAGAAGATGAAGTGACTCTTGAGGAGGCGGTTGGTAACCTGTTACTTGAAAGAAATTTAACACTCTCTACAGCAGAAAGTTGCACAGGCGGAAAGATTGCATCAATGATAACATCAATACCTGGCTGTTCTGCCTGGTATAACGGATCAGTAGTAACATATGGTAATGCTATTAAGATAGAGGTGCTTGGATGCAATCCTGAGACAATGGAGAGATATGGTGCAGTAAGTGAAGAGATAGCCAGGGAGATGGCTATAGGGGCGAAAGAGGTTTTCGGCACATCATTTTCTATCGGCATCAGTGGTATTGCCGGACCATCGGGTGGGAGTGAGGAGAAACCTGTAGGTACAGTATGTATTGCTGTAGCCTCTCCTCATGGCGTAGTGTCAGAGAGATTCCGTTTTGGAGACAACCGTATTATTAATATTTCGCGCTTTGCCACAACCGCCCTGAATATGGTTAGAAAGCAGATTATCAATATGTAAGAGGCAAAGCATGGAAGAATGGTCAAAAAAATGACAGGAAAATTTGTTTAATAGAATAAAAATCACGTATTTTGCGACTCGATTTTTGGAAACAACAGAATAAGTTAAAACAAGATAGCAATGTCAAAGATTTGTCAGGTCACAGGCAAAAAGGCAGTAGTTGGAAATAATGTTTCCCACTCGAAGAGAAGGACCAAAAGAAAATTTCTGCCCAACCTGTTTACCAAAAGGTATTATCTTCCTGAAGAAGAGAGATGGGTAACTCTGAAGTTATCTGCTGCAGGAATGAGACTCATAAATAAGAAAGGTCTTACTGCAGTACTTAAAGATCTAAAAGATAAAGGGTATATTATCAATTAATTAACCGGATAGCACAATGGCAAAGAAAAGTAAAGGAAACAGGTTGCAGGTTATTCTTGAATGCACCGAACAGAAAGAATCCGGAGTACCAGGAATGTCAAGGTATATCACTACCAAAAACAGAAAAAACACACCTGATCGTCTTGAGAGAAAGAAATACAATCCTTTCCTCAAAAAAGTAACCGTTCACAGAGAAATAAAGTAAAAAGACCTCGATATGGCAAAGAAAGTTGTTGCAACACTTAAGACAGGCACAGGAAAGTCATTCACAAAATGTATTAAAGTTGTGAAGTCAGAGAAGACAGGTGCCTACCAGTTTAAAGAAGAAGTTGTTCATAACGACCATGTTAAGGACTTCTTCACAAAGAAATAATCTGTTATAAACAGAATTTATCAGAAGGAGACGCATCTTATGGGCGTCTCTTTTTTTACATTTGTTATCTAATAATGTTATATGGCACTATTCAGCTTCAAAAAGAGAGAGGAGAAAGAATCACTTGACAAGGGACTGGAAAAAACCAGGGAGAGTGTCTTTTCCAAAATTTCCAGGGCTGTTGCCGGCAGGTCTAAGGTCGATGATGAGGTACTTGATGCCCTTGAGGAGATACTCATCTCATCCGATGTAGGAGTAGAGACCACTATCAGGATAATAGAAAAGATTGAGGAACGTGTTTCCCGAGATAAATATGTTGGCACCTCAGAGCTCAATGCCATTCTTCGTGAGGAGATAGCTTCACTTCTTGAGGATAATAATAATGGTGTTCCCTTTTCATTTGATGCCCCCTTACCATCAAAACCTTATGTGATCATGGTTGTTGGCGTTAACGGAGTCGGCAAGACCACCACTATTGCCAAACTGGCTCACCATTATACAGCAGCAGGCCGCAAGGTGCTTCTTGGTGCTGCCGATACATTCAGGGCTGCAGCAATAGACCAGCTGAAGATATGGTCGGAGCGTACCGGAGTGCCGGTAGTAAGCCAGCAGATGGGATCAGACCCGGCTTCGGTTGCCTTTGACACTGTAAAATCAGCCGTGGCATCAAATGCTGAAGTGGTTATTATTGATACTGCCGGAAGACTTCATAATAAGATAAACCTCATGAATGAGCTGTCAAAGATCAAAAGGGTGATGGAGAAGGTTGTGCCAGGTGCCCCTCATGAGATTCTCCTTGTGCTTGACGGATCAACCGGACAGAATGCCTTTGAACAGGCCAGACAGTTTACTGCTGCAACAGAGGTGAACGCCCTGGCTATTACCAAACTTGACGGAACAGCAAGAGGAGGTGTGGTTATAGGCATTTCCGACCAATTCAAAGTCCCTGTAAAATACATTGGTATCGGAGAGAAAATGGATGATCTGAAGATATTCAACAAAACTGACTTTGTCGACTCCCTCTTCGCTTCAAACAACCAATGAAAGAGAAACTGGTTAATATTATTACACTGGGATGTTCCAAAAATACCGTTGATTCCCAGAAACTTCTCAGACAGCTGAATGCAGGAGGATATACTGTAAAAGCCGATTATAACGGACCCTCCGACATAGTCATCATCAATACATGCGGTTTTATCCTTGATGCCAAGGAAGAAAGCATAAACACAATAATATCACATATAGGAGAGATCAAGAGACGTGGCAGTGGAAGACTCATTGTAATGGGATGCCTGGCTGAACGTTATCGCAACGAATTGAAGGAGGAACTGCCTGAAGTTGATGCATGGTTTGGCGTAAATAACCCTGCTGAGATTGTTAAAAGCCTGGGACAGATTTACCATCCTGAGCTCAACGGCGAGAGAATACTTCCCTCATCAAAGCACTATGCATATCTTAAAATAGCAGAGGGCTGTGACCGCACATGTGCCTTCTGCGCTATTCCGGCAATACGCGGACCTTATCACTCAGTTCCTGTCGAAGATCTGATGGCAGAGTCTGAGTACCTTGCCTCTCAGGGAGTGAAGGAACTGATACTGATAGCCCAGGACCTGAGCTATTACGGCATTGATATCTATGGAAGACAGAGTCTTACGGAGCTTGTGTCACGACTGGCATCTATCAGCGGCATTGAATGGATCAGGCTCCATTATCTATACCCGGCAAACTTCCCGATGGATCTCATTGACCTTATGCTTAAGGAAAAAAAGATATGCAGATATATTGACATTCCTATACAACATGTCTCTGACTCAGTCCTGAAAAAGATGAAAAGGTCACACAGCGGGGCGGAAACCATCACCCTGCTTAATGAGATACGCCGGAGATTACCTGACGCAGCAATAAGAACCACAGTTATTGCAGGACATCCGGGGGAAAGTGAGGATGACTTTAATATGCTTCTTGATTTTATAAAGAGTTTCAGATTTGAAAGACTTGGTGCATTTCCCTACTCACATGAAGAAGACACATACGGATATATTCATTATTCAGACGAAATATCAGATCGGATCAAGGAGAAGCGTGTTGAACTGATAATGCAGGCACAGCAGGAAATATCTGAAGAAAAGAACAGCAAGGCTCCGGGCAAAATAGTTAAAGTGATTGTCGACAGGAGGGAAGGAATGTTCTATATCGGACGTAGCATGCACGACAGCCCTGAAGTAGACCAGGAAATACTTATCACTTCCGAGAAAAAAATTAAACCCGGTACCTTTATTGATGTCAGGATAACCGGGTTTAATGAATATGATCTTTACGCTGAGGTGTTATAAAGCCTCCTGATCAGGAGAATCATCCTCCCTCTTTTTATTTCCTGTCTTAAAGCTAAGCTCCTCCTTACCCTTGGTATATCCTACTGAAATCAAGTCACCCTCACTCAATGTGGCCTTAATTATCACTTCAGCAAGTGGATCTTCAAGGAACTTCTGTATGGCACGCTTGAGAGGACGAGCTCCATACTGGGCATCAAAACCATGATCAACAATGAATTCGCGTGCTGCCGGTGATAGCTTCAAAGAATACCCGAGAGCACTTATGCGTTCAAACAGTCCTTTGAGTTCAATGTCGATTATCTTATCAATATCCTCACGTGTAAGATGGTTGAACATTATCACATCATCTATTCTATTCAGAAACTCAGGAGCAAAGGTCTTCTGCAGAGCCTTCTGCAGGATGCTTTTTGAGTGTTCGTCACGTGTTCCCCGTTTTGCTGTCGTTTCAAAACCAACACCTGTTCCAAATTCAGATAACTGACGGGTTCCTATATTTGATGTCATAATGACAATGGTGTTCCTGAAGTCAACTCTTCTTCCCAGACTGTCTGTTAACTGACCTTCATCAAGTACCTGCAGGAGAATATGAAATACATCTGGATGTGCCTTTTCTATCTCATCGAGTAAAACAACAGAATAGGGCTTGCGTCTTACCTTCTCAGTCAGCTGACCACCCTCCTCATAGCCAACATAGCCGGGAGGCGCTCCTACAAGTCGTGATACAGAGAATTTCTCCATATATTCACTCATATCAATCCTGATGAGGTTATCAGTTGTATCAAAGAGGAATTTTGCAAGTACCTTTGCCAGCTGCGTCTTACCTACTCCGGTAGGTCCAAGGAAGATAAAGGTTCCTATCGGCTTGTTGGGATCTTTCAGTCCGGCTCTGTTTCTCTGGATAGACTTAACAATTTTGCTGATAGCCTCATCCTGTCCAATGACACTTCCCTTAAGCTCTTCACCCATCTGCAGCAACCTGGTGCCTTCAGTCTGTGCAATACGCTGGACAGGGACACCTGTCATCATGGCAACAACCTCTGCAACCTTTTCAGCATCAACTATCTCACGGTTCAGGGCAAGCTCTTTTTCCCATCTCTTCTTTTCAGTATCGATGAGTTCTAGGATATCCCGTTCCTTGTCCCTGAAGCTGGCAGCACGTTCAAAGTTCTGGTTCTTAACAGCGTTATTCTTCTCCTTCTTTGTCTCCTCCAGCTGTGTTTCAAGAGAGAGGATTTTCTCCGGAACTACAATATTTGAGATGTGCACTCTTGACCCTGATTCATCAAGGGCATCAATTGCCTTGTCAGGGAGATGACGATCAGAGATATACCTGTTTGTGAGACGTACACAGGCGTCAATAGCCTCCGGAGTATAAGTTACATTGTGGTGTTCCTCATAACGTTCCTTTATGTTATTGAGAATATGAACAGTCTCCTCAATAGATGTAGGCTCTACCATTACCTTCTGAAACCTTCTTTCCAGAGCACCATCCTTTTCAATATGCTGACGGTATTCATCGAGGGTAGTAGCGCCAATGCACTGTATCTCACCGCGTGCCAAAGCCGGTTTAAGCATGTTTGCAGCATCAAGTGACCCGCTTGCTCCTCCGGCACCAACAATAGTGTGTATCTCATCAATGAAGAGAATTATATTGTCATTCTTTGCCAGTTCATTAAGGATGGCTTTCATTCTCTCCTCAAACTGACCACGGTATTTTGTTCCTGCAACAATAGATGCCAGATCAAGTGCCACAACACGCTTGTTGAAAAGAACCCTCGATACGTTTCTTTTCATTATCCGCAGTGCGAGTCCTTCAGCAATGGCTGATTTCCCCACACCAGGCTCCCCGATAAGCACAGGGTTATTCTTTTTTCTCCTGGAGAGTATCTGGGCCAGCCTCTCTATCTCCCTCTCCCGTCCAACAACGGGATCAAGACGCCCTTCATCAGCTGCCTTGGTAAGATCAATACCAAAGTTATCAAGTACTGGCGTCTCTGACGAGCTCTTAGTACCCTGCTGCGATCCCTGGGAGGAACGTCCCTGTCCACCACCCGGAATAATGTTGTCATCCTCTTCATCACGAGGGAAATCAGCCTGGGAACTTGGACTCTGGGCTTCAACCGCTTTCTTCACAAGGATATAATCAATATCCAGTTCGGAAAGAAAACGTGAAACAAGATTGTTCTCATCACGCAGAATCGCCATAAGAAGATGTTCTGTATCTATTACCTTAGTCTTCATGGCCTTGGCTTCAATATGTACCAGCCTAAGTACTCTCTCTGTGCTTTTAAGTAAAGGAAGTATCTCACTGTCAGCCATGACAACAGGCTTGTCAGATTTTATACTCTTTTCTATTGAGCCCTTCAGCATCATCAGATCAACACCATTATTCACAAGAATATCCACTGCAACACCCTCGCCTTCACGAAGTATGCCCAGAAAGATATGCTCCGGGCTGATATGACTATTGCCCAGTCTTATAGCCTCCTCCTTACTGTATCCAAGGATGTCGTTAACTCTCTGTGAAAAGTATGCGTCCATTTATTTTCTGTTTTTCGTTACTCTGCCATTTTTTCACCCTAAACATGACAAAACAGGCATAAGTTAACCATTTCAAAGTTACTTTTAATAATTGTATACCATGGCAATTTTCATGCCCAATTTTTAACATATCATGTTAACAACTCTCCGGCCTTAAAGGTTAAAATAGTCGTTAAAATTCATTATTTTCGAAAGCTGTAAAAAAGCAACAGACAAACACATTTAAATAGCTAAATTTCAATCTGATATGTCAGATCAAGCAAAGATTATTAAAGTAAATATTGAGGAGGAGATGAAGTCGGCCTACATAGATTATTCTATGTCGGTTATTGTTTCCAGGGCTCTGCCTGACGTTCGTGACGGTCTGAAGCCTGTTCACAGGAGAGTACTGTTCGGTATGTCGGAACTGGGTGTTCTTTCAAACAGACCATATAAAAAATCAGCAAGAATAGTAGGGGAGGTGCTTGGTAAATTTCACCCTCATGGTGACTCCTCAGTATATGAGGCAATGGTGCGTATGGCACAGGAGTGGTCAATGCGATATCCTCTTGTTGATGGCCAGGGTAACTTCGGATCAGTTGATGGCGACAGCCCTGCTGCTATGCGTTATACTGAAGCACGTTTAAAACGTATTGCAGAAGAGACACTTGCAGACATCGAAAGAGAGACAGTAGATTTCCAGCCTAACTTTGATGATACATTAAAGGAACCTGCCGTACTGCCTACCAGAATACCTAACCTGCTCGTGAACGGAGCTTCAGGAATAGCCGTTGGTATGGCTACAAATATGGCTCCGCATAACCTCACTGAATCAGTTGATGCAATAATAGCATACATCGACAATAATCAGATCACTGTTGATGAACTGATGAAGTATATCAAAGGACCAGATTTCCCCACAGGAGGTATTATTTATGGCGAACAGGGTATAAAAGAGGCATTTGAGACCGGCAGAGGCCGCATCGTTGTAAGGGCCAGAACAGAGATTGAACTGACACACTCAGGAAGAGAGTGTATAATTGTCACAGAAATCCCTTATATGGTTAATAAGGCAGAGATGATCAAAAAGATTGCTGACCTTATTAACGAAAAGAAACTGGAGGGTATATCATATATTAATGATGAATCAGACCGTAACGGTATGAGAGTCGTCATTATTCTCAAAAAAGAGGCTACAGCAAATATTGTCCTGAATCACCTCTATAAACACTCCCAGCTACAGACCTCATTCAACGTAAATAATATTGCACTTGTAAAGGGACGCCCCAAAACCCTCTCTCTGATTGATATCATTGACAACTTCGTGAAACACCGTCATGATGTCATATTAAGAAGAGCACGTTATGACCTCGAACAGGCAGAAAGAAGGGCCCATATACTTGAAGGTCTTATTATTGCAAGCGATAATATTGATGAGGTAATAGCAATAATCCGTTCATCACAGAATGCCGATGTCGCAAGGGAGAGACTGATGGAAAGGTTTAACCTGACTGATATCCAGTCACGCGCCATAGTGGAGATGCGCCTGAGACAACTGACAGGCCTCGAACAGGATAAGCTGAGAGCCGAATATGAAGAGGTACAGAAACTCATTGAATACCTGCGTAATGTCCTTACTGACGAAGCTCTTCAGATGAAAATCATAAAAGATGAACTGATCGAAGTAAAAGAAAAATACGGTGACAAGCGCAGAACTGAAATAATAAGGGCTGCCGGCGATTTTAACCCTGAAGACTTCTATGCTGACGATGATATGGTCATTACCATATCACATATGGGTTACATCAAGCGTACCCCGCTGACAGAGTTCCGTACCCAGAACAGGGGAGGAACAGGAGCAAAGGGCTCATCTACCAGAGATGAAGACTTCATTGAATACCTTTACGCGGCAACAATGCACAATACCATGCTTTTCTTTACACAAAAGGGAAGATGCTACTGGCTGAAGGTTTACGATATTCCGGAAGGTACCAGAACTTCAAAGGGAAGAGCAATACAAAATATGATAAATATAGAGCCTGATGACAGTATCAGAGCATTTATCAATGTCCAGAACCTTACCAGCGAAGAGTATGTAAAGAATAATTACATTGTTCTCTGTACAAGAAACGGTATCATAAAAAAGACATCCCTCGAGGCTTACTCCAGACCACGTAACAACGGAGTAAATGCTATTACTGTAAGAGATGGTGATGAACTCCTGGAAGCACGACTGACAAATGGCAAACATTTTATTATGCTGGCTATCAAATCAGGCAGGGCAATCAGATTCCCGGAATCATCTGTCAGACCAATGGGACGTACTGCCTCAGGAGTGAAGGGTATCAGCTTCTCAACCGAAAACGACAAGGTAATAGGAATGATCACCATACCTGAAGAATCAAAAGATATCCTGGTTGTATCTGAAAATGGATACGGGAAACGATCATCCATAAGCGACTACAGAATAACCAACAGGGGAGGAAAGGGGGTAAAAACAATCAGCATAACCGAAAAAACAGGCCTGCTTATTGCCCTCAAAGATGTCAATGATAAAAACGATCTGATGATTATTACTCAGGGCGGAAATATCCTGCGCATACCGGTTACAATGCTCAGGGTAATGGGTAGAGCTACCCAGGGCGTGCGTCTAATAAACATTAAAGACAACGATTCTATTGCCTCTGTAGCTTGTGTTGAATCTGAAGAGGAAGAGATAAATATCGATATGCCTGCTAATGAGGACGATACAACAGACGATACTGATAATACTAACACTGCTGACAAGGAACAGGAGTAATTTGGCAAAATATTTGAAGATTAATTAGTAATGTTTAAATTTGACGCTTCGAAACCAAACGAAAATAAATAACAAAGATGAAGAAGATAACATTTGTTTTGATGGCGATAGCCGTTTCAATCTCAGCATCAGCACAGAAAGGAAAAGTCACAAGTGCTGAAAGCTTCATTACACAGGGTGCTTTTGATAAAGCTAAAGCTGCTATAGAAGAGGCAATTGTTAACCCAAAATCAGCAGAATGGGCCAGAACTTATTATGTAAAGGCAAAATTATGTCAGGCTGCATTCGAATCAGGTGATGCAAAAAATATAGGTCTATATCCTGACATCCTGATGGAAGCTTATAATAACTATGAGAAGGCTATCCAGATGGACCCAAAGATGAAAAATACTATCATCAGAGAAAATGCATATGCATCTCTTGGTAACGCTTTTCTTAATGATGCAATAACCAAATTTGGAAATAAAGACTTTACAGGAGCTCTGAAATCGTTCGAAAACAATGTAAAAGTTGCATCCAGCGATTATTATGTAGGTGTTGTTGATCCACTTGTGATTTTCAACGCAGGCCTTGCTGCATACAATGCCCAGATGTATAACGAAGCTATTGAACACTTCCGCTCATGCACAACCTCAGGTACTGAAGATACAAAGCCTTATATTTTTATGTCAGACAGTTATCTGAAAATGCAGGATACCGTTAATGCTGAAGCAGTTCTACTCGAAGGTGTTGATATGTACCCGGATACACTTGACATTATCCTCCAGGCTACCCAGTTCTATATTGATTGTGATAACTCACCAAAGGCTTTTGAATTTGTAAACAAAGCTATCGAGCAGGATCCGGGAAATTATATTCTATATCTTGTTGAAGGAAGCCTCTATATGAAGACAGGCGACAATGAAACAGCTATCAAGAGTCTTGCAAAATCACTCGAACTCAATCCTACACAGTTCGAAAGCAACTACAATACAGGTCTTTGCTGGGTAAATATTGCCAACAACAAACTGGATGAGGCAAATATGATTACAGATAACAAGCAATATGAGATAGCTAAAAACGA
>QKCK01000178.1 GCA_003245695.1 Bacteroidota bacterium
TGTTTAATTTTCAAATATATAAAAAAAAAAGAAAAAACAACTCAACACCCAAAATAACTACATTTCCGGCAACTTTATTATATGAATGACCCTTCTTTTTTCAACATCGTTTAAAATAAATGACAATGATACCCGTACAAGGGCTGTTGAAGGAAGTTTATTGGCCGGAATGCCTGTGTTGTATGCATATGAGATAGATACCCTTGTCGCATCTCCCTTCCATCCCAGTGTTGGCTGAATGGCAGAGATACCATCCTTAATAACCCAGAATGAGAGTGAAGTGATAAACTGCTCATGATCAAGTGATAATGCCGCATCAGCCATCAACCAGTCGCCCTGTTTGATAATGGAGAGTGAAGGTATCAGTGAGACCCCATGCTCCCCTATGGGCAGCACTGCGGCACCATCAAGTGTCAGCTTACGGTCAATCCGGCTGCCTCCGCTTTCAGATGATGTAAGGTAGGGTCTGGCAAGATGCATCACCGAAAAACCGGCGTGCCATCTCCCACCTGAGACAGCTAATCCTGTTGCTGCATCAAATCTGGTGACGGACTTACCATCCCATTCCTCACTTGCACCTGTTGTCATGCTGCCAAAAGGATCAATATCGTCAGGAAAAATGATATCAGATCTTTTTATGCCCAGGTGAATAACAGAAGCAGTAAGTCCGGCGTCAAAAAACAGATTATCCCCAGCTTTCATATGATATGAATAGGCTAATCCTGCCCGCAGATCATTGGTTATCTCTCCGCAGAAGTCACTGGTTACCCAGCCTGAGACTCCGCCATGAAACTTTGAGACAAACCCGTCGTATGATGCCACTATCGAATTAAGACCAAATCCGCCGCCTGGTAAAAAGCTGTAACTTGATAAACGTATCCTGTCACTCCCTGACACCCCCGAATAGGCAGGGTTATATATCTCCCTTACGCCCGCTACTGCTCCATACCATGTGTCTTGTCCAGCCACCAGCAAGGGGAAGAAAAAGAAAAAAAAGGCAACTGATCTCATTTTTACACCCATGGCCATATATCTGCAATAACAACGCACTGACAACGTTAATATTTCACCTGTACAATATCTTTATCAGGGTAAAGATAATTGACTTCACTATATTTGCGGCAATGTTTTTACGAAGAGAGACCATACTCATCATTGTACTGATGCTGCTACCAGCTGTACGAAGCAGCTTGGGGCAACCGGTAACTGTTGCAAGCTCTGTCTTAAGCAGCGGTAATTGGACAAAGATAGGCATTACCAAAACCGGTATTTACAGACTCTATTATTCAGATCTGGTTGCAATGGGTATTTCTGAACCGGCCAATGTATCGGTATATGCCAATAACCATGGACAGCTGTCGTTTTACAATGACAACACCAGCCATGATGATCTTGAGAAGGTAGCTATTGACATGCATAAAGGCACTGATAACATTTTCGGGGATGGCGATTTCATTCTCTTTTATGCTGAGGGCACCCATCGGTGGAAATATAACAGTTCAACATCAAAATATGAATTCTCACGTCATTATTACAGTGACACTGCATATTATTTCATCACCTCAAAGCCCGGGGATGCCCTGTTTGTTGAGGAGAGTCCCATTATCAACAGCACACCCGGGTACACGTCATCAGCTTATGATGCCTGCTTCAGGTATGAGAATGAAGAGGTGAATCTGCTTGGATCAGGCAGAGAATGGTACCAGAGTGTTACCTCAGGAACATCAAATTACATATCACCTGAGTTTACAAACCTGATTTTAAGTGAAAAGATAAGCTACAGGGTCAGGGTGCTTGCCAGATCTGACACACAGACCACATTCAGTCTCAGGCAGGGATCCCAGACTGTTCAGACAATACATCCTTCAATCATAAATCTATCTGACCAGAATGGACTCTATGCCTCCATTGCAGCAGCAGAGGGCAGTATATCACCGTCCTCACAGGCGCCCTCTTTCAGCCTTCTCTTCTCAAATGACGGCAACAGCTCATCACGTGGCTGGGTTGACTATGTAGACCTCTTTGCCAGGGCAGAGACACGGTATGTCTCAGGACAGATGACTTTCTCAGACGCCAGATCCATAGCACCGGAGATGACAACCTCTTTTGTGATAAAGAGCCAGAGCAAACAGGAGGTATGGGATATAACAGACCCGCAATCACCGGAACGGATAGTAACAACATTTTCAAACGGAGAGATGACCTTCAAAGCCAATACTGACAATCTGAAGAGATATATCATCTTCTCATCTGACAGTTATCTCTCTCCGGTATCACGAATCAGTGTCAGCGCCAATCAGGACCTACACTCGGCCGGATCGGCGGAGATGATAATTATTTCCCACCCTGACTTCATCAAACAGGCAGAAAGAATAGCTGCGCTGCACAGTGAATATGACGGACTCACATCTCTGATTGTCACACCGGGGCAGATTTACAATGAATTCTCCGGCGGGATAACAGATGCAGTGGCATTGAGAAACTATGTAAAGATGGTCTATGAGAGGAGTAAAGGAAGCCCTGACCAGCTAAGGTTTCTGCTGCTTCTCGGTGACGGATCGTATGAGAACAAAACACGCCCTCCACTTAATCCTGCATATATACCAACATGGCAGTCTGTAAACTCAAACACGGGCATAATGTCGTTTACATCAGATGATTTCTTTGGGCTGCTCGATGAAGGAGAAGGCGAGGCAACTGGTTATCTCGATATAGGCATAGGCAGGATACCTGTCAATGACACTGCCTCGGCGAGGATTGTAACTGACAAGATCGGGAGGTACATGAAAAAGTCGTCATTCGGATCATGGCGTAATGTGATAACTCTTGTTGCTGATGATGAGGATAACAACATACACATGACAGATGCAGAGAACCTGTCGGTTATTATTGAGGCTGAGGCACCGTCAGCCCTGACAGATAAGATCTATCTGGATGCTTACCGTCAGATATCATCGATATCGGGAAACACCTACCCTGATGCTACCATAGCCATAAACAACCGCATTGAGTCGGGCACACTACTGTTTAACTATGTAGGTCATGGCAGTGAGACGGGTCTGGCACATGAGAAAGTTGTCAGGACAACCGATATAAACGCATGGGATAATACAGATATGATGCCTCTGGTGATAACTGCCACCTGTGAGTTCAGTCGTTTTGATAATGTAACAATCAACCCGTCGACAGGGGCTATAACGCCTAACACCTCAGCAGGAGAGCTCATTCTGCTTAATCCTGATGGCGGCGGAGTGGCATTAATGAGTACCACCAGGGTTGTCTACTCTGCTCCCAACTATACACTTAACAGCAACATACTCAAGTGTGCATTTGAGAAAGCTGCAGATGGATCATCAATGCGTCTGGGAGATATCATACGCATTGCCAAGATCAATTCCGGCTCAGGAACAAACAAACGCAATTTCTCTTTGCTGGGCGACCCTGCTCTCAGACTGGCATGGCCTCAGAACGGAACAGTCAGCACTGACAGCATAAATCATATATCAGTAGAGAACGTAACAGATACACTGAAAGCCTTGTCAAAAATTACCGTCAGCGGCCACATCCAGTCTGTTGATGGTGCTCCTGACGACAGCTTCAATGGCATCATTGAACCTATAGTGTATGACAAGATGAGAACTGTCACTACACTTGGTAACGACGGAGGCCCTACAATGACATATGCAGTGTACGGAAACATTCTTTTCAAAGGCGTCACATCAGTAACGAACGGAAGATTCTCGTTTTCCTTTATTGTACCACTCGATATAGACTACACCTATGGTGAAGGAAGAATAACCTATTATGCATGGGATAATGACATTGATGTCAACGGCTTTTTCAACGGGATAACCGTAGGTGGATTCTCCAACGAAGCCATCGATGACCACACCGGCCCATCAATTTCACTCTTCATGAATGACACGCTCTTCAGAAACGGCGACATAACAGATGGCTCCCCTATTCTCCTGGCACATCTCTCAGACGAGTCAGGTATAAATGTATCAGGTGCCGGCATAGGACATGATATTGTTGCATGGCTTGACGATGAGACGTCTGAGTCAGTGGTATTGAATTCAATGTACAAAAGCGATCCTACAGGAGTCTTTTCAGGCACCTTGTCATATCCATTGAATCTGACTGACGACGGCCGGCATACTCTGACACTGAGGGCATGGGATAATCTGAATAACTTTTCACAGGCCACCCTCGACTTTGTAGTTCGCACAGAAGGGGACTTCACCCTCACAAACATTCTATGTTATCCCAACCCGGCGTCAGAAGAGGTCAGGTTCAACATATCTCATAACAGACCCGACGAAAAAATAGATGTCACATTGAAGATATTTAATTCCAGCGGAGAGCTTATAAGGATACTGAAAGAGAGTTCAGAGACAGGTGGATATAAGATCCCCGAAATCATCTGGGACAGGAATACTGC
>QKCK01000007.1 GCA_003245695.1 Bacteroidota bacterium
TGGGAGATGAAGGAGGTGGTGCTGTCATTGGTCGTAATCTTCTGTCAGGAGTTTTGAAGAAACAACTACCTGGATATGTAATAGATAACTTTTATAAAGCATATCCCTTAACCAGGGCAGAAATACTTGAAAATGTTTATTCAAGGCCATTCCCAAACAGATTTCTGGGTCAGTTTTCGAGGTTTGTTGCTGATAATATACATGTACCTGAGCTACAGGCAATAATAATATCAGGGTTTGATGATTTTATCAGGAGAAATGTCCTTCAATATCCTGAAGCAAAGGAATTACCTATTCATTTCACAGGAAGCATTGCCTTCCATTTCAGACATTTTTTGGAGGAGCTTATCAGGAAGCACAGGCTTCATCCGGGCAACATTACACTAAAGCCAATGGAGGATTTAGTTAAATATCATATTAACAATTTTGATAACTGAACAGATGACTAAGCAAAAAAACAATATTCGGGGTTTAAGTATCACAGAATCACCATCTAATTTTGAGAATCTCGATAAAATGTCTGTAAATGAATTGCTTACAAACATCAACCATGAGGATTCCAAGGTTCATCTGGCTGTAAACAAAGCAATACCTGAAATTGAGGCACTGGTAAACCAGATATATGTCAGGATGCAGGAAGGTGGAAGGCTCTTTTATCTGGGAGCTGGCACCAGTGGCAGGCTTGGCGTGCTTGATGCTTCAGAAATACCTCCTACATTTGGTGTGCCTTATAATATTGTAATAGGGCTTATTGCCGGAGGAGAGGGAGCTTTAAGAAAGGCAGTTGAGGCAGCAGAGGATGATAAAGAAAAGGCATGGAATGAGCTTGAGATTTTCAACATTAATGAAAAAGATACTGTTATCGGAATTGCTGCGTCAGGTTCGACCCCATATGTAATAGGTGGCATTGAGAAGGCAAGGGAAAGAGGCATTCTGACCGGATGTATCACCTGTAATCCGGGTAGCAAGATAGTTGAGGTAACAGAATATCCGATAGTTGTGGTTGTAGGCCCTGAATTTGTGACAGGCAGTACGCGTCTTAAAGCCGGGACAGCACAGAAGCTTGTGCTCAATATGATAAGCACAACCCTGATGATCAAACTTGGAAGGGTTAAAGGGAATAAGATGGTCAACATGCAGCTGACAAACAAGAAGCTTATTGAGCGTGGCACGCGGATGATTGTTGATGAGCTGGGGATTCAGCAGGAGGCTGCACGTATTCTTCTTATTCAGCATGGGTCTGTCAAGAAAGCCCTTGAGTTCTACAGGGAGTCTTTCTGTTAGTCTGAAACTCCCTGGCTGACAAAAAGGCTCATTATCAGCATTAATTAAGAAGGAAAAAAAAGAGAGAAATCCTTCACATTATAAATATTCATCAAAAAGGTTTACTGTTTCTTTTACAAAACAGGATAAAAAGTATCTGGAAAAATTCATTAGGTTTTTCCGGATATAATTATATCTTTGATCGATTTTTACCAGTAAATATGTATGATGTAATATGGAAGATATCTTCAGTAAAATAGGTACAGGGCTCACTCTCAGCCAGAAAATAGAGCGCAAAATCGAAGAAGCCATACGGCAGAAAAAGCTTCTGCCTGGGTCAAAACTACCGACCGAAAAAGAATTATGTGCACAATTCGCTGTAAGTCGTACTGCGCTCAGAGAAGCCCTCAGAAGGTTGAGTGCCAGAGGACTGATTGATATCCGCAAAGGCAGCGGCATGTACATTACCGAACTCAAAATTGAAGATGCAATAAATTCACTGCATTTGTATTACGACCTTAACTTCAACTCTAACCTCATACTTCAGATAATAGAAGCCCGAAGGCTTTTTGAGCCTGAGATAGCAAGGCTTGCTGCCCAGAACAGATCAGAAGATGACATCAAAAAGCTGCAGAAAAACATGACTGAGCTTGAGAAATGTAACCCTGACAATACGCAGCTTGAAGTGGACCTCATTAACAGGTTTCATATGACCCTTGCAAAATCAACAGGTAATCCGATAATAATAATAAGCCTCGAGCCTGTTTATTCACTGCTCCCCCGCCTCAGAAACCTTATTTATGGAAACATTGAGGGAGAAAAGGATTATACTATGAAATACCAGAGTGAATTACTGAAAGCACTGAAAGATAAAGATTCTGAGAGAGCATATCAGGTCTCAATATTACTCCTTGAAAGAAACATGGAGATTTACAACAAGTATCTCAAGATAAGCTGATAACAGTTGCATATACAAAAAAGAGGGCTCTGTAAAACAGAGCCCTCTTTTTGTATTACATGTGTCAGGCTTTTTTCTTCTTTAACATTTTTCTGACAATGTCAGACCATAATAACATGGAGATACCAAAGATAAGCATAACCACACCTGAGATAAGGTTCATGTTCATATGAAGTGACTTGGCATACATTGCATCCTGTCCGTTTGTTGCCAAACCAAAAACAGTAATGATAACACCAAGAATTGTGAACATCAGTCCTATAGGGAATCTTATATCTATCATCGTATTTTACTTTAATTATTACCAGAACATAAATGTCAGTATGAGGCATAATACACCCACAACAACAGCCAGGAACCATGGTCTCTTGTACCATTCAATATCTGAGTCGTCAAGCTTTGGAGTAAGTGCATAGACCAGGCCATTAAGTTCAGCGTCACTCTTATTACGTTTTGTAAGCAGAGAGATCGTCACCGTCAGCAAAGTACTTGCAGTACAGGCAATTATTGCCGTCCAGAAATTCTGTGCCATTTCCACCGGATACTGATGTATTACTGTGATCCATCCACCTTTAAATACTGTGTCAGCACCAACCGGCTGTGTAAGGCCATGATGTAACAGGGCAAGCAGGAAACCGACCAGTAACCCGATAAATGCACCGTGACCTGTTGTGCGCTTCCAGAACATACCAAGGAATATCACGGCGAACAGCGGCGCATTAATCATAGAGAAGATAGTCTGAAGGAAGTCCATGATATTGCCAAACTTTGTAGCTATATACGCGGTTGCAATACTTATAAGAATGCCTACCACAGTTGCAATACGGCCTACCTTCAGGTAATGTTTTCCGTCAGCATCAGCATCACCTGTTGCTGGTCTTATATAGCTCTGATAGATATCATATGTCCATACTGTATTGAAGGCTGAGACATTCCCTGCCATACCAGACATGAAAGATGCCAGCAGTGCGGTTATACCCAGTCCGAGGACACCGGCAGGCAGATACTGTTTCAGCAGCATAAGAATTGTATAGTCATAGATTGGCTGTCCGGCATCATTCAATGGCAGTGCAAAACCCTTGGTGGGGTCATTCATCAATGCCAGTGCAGCTATTCCGGGGACAATGATAAGGAAAGGTACAAACATCTTGGGAATAGCGCCTATCAGAGGTGTTTTTCTGGCAGCCATCTGTGACTCTGCTGCCATAGCCCTCTGTACTATCAGGAAGTTGGTACACCAATAGCCAAATGAGAGTACAAAACCCAGACCGGCAGCAATACCATACCAGGCGACCCCCATGGGATTTGCACCTGAGCTCCCGGTATATTTCCAGGTTGAGGTATATACATCAGCTGCATATCCTTTGCTCTCTGCTATTGGAGCCAGGCTCTCCTGCAGTCCGGTCCAGCCCCCGAGGTCTTTGAGTGAGAGGAGTACAAGAGGAAAGAGTCCGATACATATTATAAAAAACTGCAGTACCTCATTATAAATAGCTGATGAGAGGCCACCAAGATAGGTATAGGCCAGAACAATAGCGGCAGAAGCAAAGAGAGAAACGTTGAAGTTCCACCCCAAGGCACTCTCAAGAAGTATTGCAAGAGCATACATTGAGATACCGGATGCGAGCACTGTCATCACAGCAAAGAGTATTGCATTCAGTGCACGCGTCTTTTCATCATAACGCAGTTTAAGGTATTCAGGAACAGATCTTGCTTTTGATCCATAATAGAAACGCATCATGAAAATGGCAAGAAAGATCATTGCCGGTATTGCTCCTACCCAATAAAAATGAGTTGTAAGCATCCCGTATTTAGCTCCTGATCCGGTCATACCCATTACCTCCAGAGCGCCCAGGTTGGTAGAGATAAATGCCAGACCGGCAACCCATGCCGGTATTGAACGACCCGCCTCAAGAAATGCATTCGCATTTTTCATGTATTTCTTAAGCGCCCATCCGATGCCAAGGACAAAGACGAAATAGACTACCAGTACCAGCTTGTCTATCCATCCCAGTACAAATGTTGTATCCATCGATTTCTAGTTTATAGGTTAGTAACTCACAAACATAAGGATTTTTGTCAAACAGTGACTTTGGTGTTGAAAATTAACTCTGAGAGTTTATAAAATTAATATTGTATTATCAGATCAGCAAAACGACCACACGATAAAAAAAAGGTCTCACACCAACCAGCGTAAATCAGTGACTACTT
>QKCK01000043.1 GCA_003245695.1 Bacteroidota bacterium
CTTCAGGATCGATGGCGCACGACAAGATCAACGTGCCACCTGACAATCGGAGTGCTCCTTCAACGGCCTCGGCCAGTCGCGAGCGGATTCCCGGGCCGGCGACGAGGGTCATCAAATTCAACAGCGACCATACCTGACTCTCTGGGCAGAATGTTTTTCAGAAGTGAAGCAGGCTTCTTTGGCAAAATGAAAGAGGCGTTATCGTCAGCCCGTGCATCACTCCTCTGATATCTTACAAGCTTATGCGCGTCGGATGCAACAAAAGTAATCTTGTCGGTTGATGCCTCCACAAAGATACCCCCCATAACCGGACGAAGTTCATCGTCAGCAGTTGCAAAGAGGGTACGTGAAATGCCGCTCAGGAGAACCTGAGAACCAATATTGAATGTAAACCGTTTTTCACTTCTTATTGATGGCAGAACCGGGAAATCAACACCATTCTGTCCGATAATACTGAAACGGCCATTCTCTGAGTTAATAACCACAGCCATAGTCTCAGTGTTGATGTCAAATGTTAATGGCTGCTCAGAAAACTCCTTAAGTGTATCAAGCAGTATGCGTGCAGGTAATGCAATAGTGCCGGCACCCTCAATATTGTCGAGATGCATCTTTGTTATAAGCGTGGATTCCAGATCCGATGCTGTTATCTCCAGATCATTCCCACTAAGATTGAAAAGAAAATTATCAAGGATAGGAAGTGTGTTCTTTGAACTGATTACACGACTTATGGCCTGAAGATGACCTAAAAGCTCTGTGCTTGATACAACAAATTTCATGTTATCTTTTTTTATAGTTACCCAAATTACTCGTTTCCGGATCGCCAACTCATTGATTAATTGAGTAGTCTACTGCAGATTCCGGAGAATCAATATTACAAAAAAATATTGTCACAGCAAATAAAATTATTCGCCAGGCAGAAAATATGAACGTTTCTTGATCAGAGGGTCGATATCAAGATATCTAAGCACAAAAAGCTTACCATCATCAAGACTGCCCCATAATCTGTCTGTATCGGTAATAATGATGCCGTCTTTCAATATATTGCGTCTCCACCCTTTCAGTACTCTTTTTTTGCCATCTGTTGTTGTAACTGTGAGCTCGAAATATGGCTCCCCGGAAGTTATCTCAGTTATCTTGTCGGATGTAAGCCCTGTGGTGAGGCTTTCAAAAGAGACATTTACAAAATATGACAGATACCTTCTTCCGGATAAAGTGTCAAAAACAGAAGAGTCTAGCAGTGCGAGGCGTTTCCCTTCATTCTTAAGCTCAAACGAATGGATAGTGTCAGTGTAATAATACATCTTCACCTCCTTTATTGATGAAGGCATAATGTTAAAGACTCTAAAAGGCTTCCAGAAATCCGTATCTGCAGTAAAGACGCCTCCCGGATCAAAATCATAACCAGGGAGGTAAACGAGGAATGGCTTATCTCTCCTGTTCTTTTTTACAATACTGCTATAATGAGGATCATTAAAATGATATACGTCGAACGAAGCCCTTCTTCTTTTGCCTGAAAAGACTTTAACATGTACCGGATCCCCATTGGATTCAGATATAAGATGATTAAAGACATCTTCCGATACAGAAGAGCGAGGCTGCATATCTGCCAACGCAGCAAGAATAAATGAAATGGCACTGTTTCTTACAGGTTCGCTGTCATTCAGCAGCCACTCACCGGCTCTTTTTTCAAGGCAAATATCTGCGTCTGCCGATCTAAGCCGAATCCGTGTAATCTCGGTCTCCTTTCCTGCATTAAAAACGTCATCGCTTATTCCACCTCCGTTTCGGCGAATAAGCATCACCACCAGGGCAGATCCGGCAAAAAAAAGAAAGAGTATTAATAGTAATCGCTTCATCCTCCAGAGGTATATCTTCGTTTACGTATCGCCATAATCACATAACCAGCCACAATAACTAAAAGTAATGGCATAAGAGTATTCATTATCTGCCATAGTAACCGCTCATCCTTTATCCTTTTGCTGTCCAACAGTCTGGGCTTTATCTCTCTTCCCCTCAACTCAAGTAGCCCGTTGTCATCAACAAGGTAGTTAATACAGTTAACAATAAACTCTTTATTACCAAAGATACGGCCAGAATAACGATCAAGTCCAAGAGTGAGAGGAACAAAGTGCCCCTCCGTATAGCGAACATCATTTTTAATTATGTCACCATCAGCAACAACAATCATTTTTGTGGGTTCACTTTCATATTTCACCGCACCGTCAGATGACTGTGGTGCCCTGTTCATAAATGCCGACCTGAAAGTTCCTTCAAGCATGACAGCTACAGGAATATTCCTTCGGTTAAACTCTCCTTCGTCAGGCAGGTCAGAAGTTTCTTCAAGTGATATAAACATTGGTGGCATAACAATACGAGATCCCTCATATGTTGTAAGTATTATCTGTTTTTTGATATGGCTGTCCCGCCCTACTGTATCAATAGAGTTGGCAAATTCTGACTTTACATCCACTATGTTTCGTGTAACAGGACTATCAGAAGATGGTTTCAGAAGCGGATAATATATCCATGGAGCGGGCACATACTGAGGTTGACCGCCAGAAGATGATATCCGCACCGGGACAAGCAGACATTGCATATCCTGCACAACTTCAGGATTAACCCTCACCCCATATCTGAATAACTGATCCTCTATGTTCAGTGGTTTATATGTTGCCAGTGTCCCCCCATATGCCAGAGAGTCACTGCTGACATCAACCTCCTCATAGAGCCATAATACCTTACCTCCATTCATAATATACTGGTCAATTATGAATTTGTCCTTTTCATTAAACTCTTGTTGTGGTCTGGCAATCACAATAGCAGAGTAAGAATCCAGTATTCCTGTAGTTCCGTTTATTGATCCCCTGTCAACCGTAAAGTATTTAGCCAGTTCTAATGTGACATCGGCAACCTGCAGCTCATCGAGCTCTCCATGGCCTTCGATGAAGGCTATCTTACGCACTGAATCAGATGTTGCCGTTGAGATTGCTTCCATTATCGCATACTCCATTCCCTCAACAGAATGCAAAAGATTCATATCAGCTGAGAGCGCCGGATCATTCTTGAGAAAATTAACCGGCAGTCGTGTTGTATTACAGTTGACTGTAAGACACGGGAAGATCATCTTCTGGGTTTTTCCACCTTCATTATCACCTGCCATTACATTAACAGGTTGCAGACCCATGTCTATAAGCTGATTATATACCTTCTCACGCGTTGAATTATCCTTTCCTTCTGATGGATTGGTGAATTTAAAGGAGATCCTCCGGCCTGATACTATTCTGAACTCCTCAAGGTACTGCTCAACTGATCTCTTTAGCTTCTTGAAACCAATAGGCATCTCACCATCAAGATAAACCTCAATATAGACATCCTTATCCATATTCTTCAGGATATTCTTTGTGGGGTCAGAAAGAGTAAATCGTTTATCCTCAGTCATATCAACCCGGAAATGGAATAATGACATAATGAGAAGGGCGATTAACACGGCTGCCTCTATTGCAATCTGACGGTAGAAATATTTATTGTCAGCTGAAAATATCCTCTTCATCAGGCGTTCCTCCTGTTCTTTGAAAGGAGGCTGATACGAGTTGCCTCATTAAATAAAACAACCATAAGTATAAAATAGGCCAGGTCACGTGAGTCAAGTACTCCCCTGCTCATGGAACGGTAATGTTCATTTATACCCAGACGAACCACAAAGTCGTTTGCTTTTGAAACAACCGGCAAGGCAGAGAGGTAATCAAATCCCGTCCATGTGAAGAAACAGAGAACTATTGCAATTATGAATGCCACCACCTGATTGTCAGTAAGTGAAGAAGAGAAAAGACCTATGGCAGCATAAACAGAAGCCAGAAAGAAAAGACCTATAAAAGAACCTGCTGTACCTCCCCTGTCAAGGTTACCGGGAGTATCTCCCAGAATCCAGACTGAGACAAGAAAAACAACAGATGGCAATATCGCAATAAGGACCAGAACAACCGCAGCCATAAACTTTCCGTAGATAATTTTCCCTTCAGCCACAGGTCGTGACAATAACAGTTCAAGGGTGCCAAGCCGTTTCTCCTCGGCAAACATCCTCATTGTCATTGCCGGAACAAGAAAAAGGAAGAGCCACGGAGAGATTACAAAAAGAGTATCAATACCCGCATATCCGCTATCAAGAACATTCCACTGTCCGGGCATAATCCACATTATCAGACTATTGGCAAAGAGAAAGACTATTACAATGATATAGCCTGTTAGTGAGCTGAAAAAGCCCGCGATCTCTTTTCTGAAAAGCGCTATCATTTTAATTAAGTTTAAAACAAAAATATTGAATTTACTTCAAGGAGTCTCAGGTAACCGGGCATTTTTATAATTGATAATCACTGTACCGGGATAATAGAACAAGGTAATATCAGATAAACGCATTCCCC
>QKCK01000241.1 GCA_003245695.1 Bacteroidota bacterium
ATCCATCTGTTACCGGACAGGTGAAGATGGCAGATGAGATATCACCATATCTTACAAAAATCATGGGATGGAAAGAGACGAATCCATCAGAATGAAAATCCGGTGTCATGCAACCAAAACCAGCACAAAGATCTGAGTCACTTGATGCATTACGTGGTCTTGCAATCATTATGATGATTCTCTCAGGGTCTATACCCTTTGGAGGCGCGTTGCCGGGATGGATGTATCATGCCCAGGAACCACCTCCGGCACATAGCTTCTGCCCTGACATTCCGGGAATAACATGGGTCGATATGGTCTTTCCTTTTTTCATCTTTTCGATGGGTGCTGCCATCCCCTTTGCTGTCAGCTCAAGACTAAGAAAGGGCAATAAACCGGTTTTTGTGCTCGGACATATAACCTTAAGATGGCTGGCACTCTCACTATTTGCATTTTTGGTTTACTATATCAGACCATGGAACATTAACGCCGGGGAAACAACAAAATGGCTCTTATGCCTCACTGGCTTTCTCCTTTTGTCTGCAACATTTATCAAACTACCGGAGCAGTCTGCAATAAAACATTTTGAAAAGCCTGTAAATATAGGTGCGTTTATTATGCTTTTAGTCGCACTATTACTGATGAACAGATCAGGAATAATAAATATATCGTTTTATGACTTCGATATAATAATCATGGTTCTGGCCTGCATATCGCTATTCGGAGGAGCAGTGCAACTCTTTTCAAAAGGGTCGGTAACCATACTTGCTCTCACCTGGTTGTTTTTCACAATCATGTACCTCTTTGCCAGGATGGGAAACGTCTCGTTCGTAAAAAAAATATGGGATTATTCACCCCTCCCATGGCTCCTGTCATGGGAGTACCTCAAATACATGGCAGTTCTCATACCCGGGATATGGGCAGGCAACATCATAAAAAAGTTCTACGGGTCATTCAGTGGCAGTAGCAGTGAAGAGAAGGATTCTGCATCATGGATTATAGCATTTATTATGCTATCAGTTAACATAGTGATAATAGCGGGGTTATATCTCCGACACCTGATGGCAGTGTCAATATACAGTGCCGTTGCCTTTTCAGCGGTGGGGTTCATTATCAGAAGGTGGAAATCAGATTTCAGGCCCCTGATAATTAAACTGCTGATATTATGTGTCATCCTTCTGTTCACGGGTCTCCTGGTTGAGCCACTGCAGGGAGGGATAAAGAAGGATCCGGCCACAATCAGTTATCTGATCCTTACACCTGGTATGGCTCTTGCCATGCTCATATTTTTCATAATAGTCATTGATCTGAAAAAGAGGAATAAGGAATTCAGTCTCTTTGCTGGCAGTGGCAAAAACGCTATGTTTGCATACTTTACAGGCAGTAACCTTGTAATGCCGGTACTGGTCCTTACAGGGATAAACTCTTTTGTCGGGAGTCTAAATCGTCAGCCACTCTGGCAAACTATAGTTGCTGTCATCATCACACTGCTAACAGCCTGGCTTAGTGCTCATGCTGCCCGCAGAAGGATATTTTTGAAAGCCTGATATAATGGCAAGTAATAACGACCACCAGGAATATGAACTAAACAAAATGAATCATGAAACCAAACGATCGACGTGACTTTATTAAAAAAGCTGCCGTTGCAGGTGCCTCAGGGATGATTATACCTGCACTGGTATCGTGCAAAGATGGAGGAAGTGGCAGCAAGTCATCAGCAACGGATGAGGCCATGAAGCAGACAGCTGCCGCATCATCGTTGATTGTGCCGGCAAATAATGCTCTGAAGATTACAGGCACCTTCCTTGATGAGATATCACATGACATACCCCATCAGAACTGGGGTGAAAAAGAGTGGGACAGAGACTTTGCAAATATGGCAGCAATAGGAATTGACACTGTCATACTTATCCGCTCAGGATACAGGAAGTTCATGACCTATCCCTCTGAATATCTCGTAAAGAAACATGGATGCTATATGCCCTCTGTCGATCTGGTAGATATGTACTGCCGTCTGGCTGAGAAATACAACATGAAATTCTTCTTTGGTCTTTATGACTCTGGTAAATACTGGGATACCGGCGATCTCAGCTGGGAAGTGGAAGACAACAAATATGTGATAGACGAAGTATGGTCACGTTATGGTACAAGATACAAGAGTTTCCAGGGATGGTATATCAGTGGCGAGATAAGCCGTAAGACAAAAGGCGCTATAGGAGCCTTCCATGCTATGGGTAAGCAATGCAAGGATGTATCAGGTGGGTTGCCCACATTTATCTCCCCATGGATAGACGGGAAAAAGGCAGTTATGGCCGCAGGAGGCGAACTGTCAAAGGTAAATGCCGTCTCGGTACAACAGCATGAAAAGGAGTGGAATGAGATCTTTGATGGCATACATGATGTTGTTGATGCATGTGCCTTCCAGGATGGTCATATTGATTATGATGAGCTTGATGCCTTTTTCAGTGTAAACAAAAAGCTGGCTGACAGATATGGGATGAAGTGCTGGACTAATGCAGAGTCATTTGACCGTGACATGCCAATAAAGTTCTTCCCCATCAAGTTTGACAAACTGCGGTTGAAACTTGAAGCAGCAAAGAGAGCTGGTTATGATAAGGCTATCACCTTTGAGTTCTCACACTTTATGAGTCCACAGTCGGCTTACCTGCAGGCCGGACATCTATATGATCGTTACAAAGAATACTTTGAAATACAATAGACTATGTCTGAAATAAAACAAAACATTAAGTATGTAATATTTTTATCTGTAGTAGCAGCCCTTGGAGGCTTTCTCTTCGGATATGATACTGCGGTAATATCAGGTACTATTAACCAGGTATCCACTCTCTTTTCACTTGACTCTATACAGACAGGGTGGTTTGTTGGTTGTGCACTCATAGGATCAATATTTGGCGTCTCTGTCGGAGGCGTGTTGAGTGATAAATTCGGAAGGAAAAAGACCATGATCTTCTCTGCATTCATGTTCTCTGTCTCAGCATTGGGATGTGCAATATCACCTACATTTAACCAGTTGGTTGTCTACAGGATTATAGGCGGGATAGGAATCGGTGTCGTTTCAATAATATCTCCCATGTATATCTCAGAGGTAAGCATCCCAAAATATCGTGGCAGTCTTGTCTCTCTGTACCAGTTGGCCGTTACGGTGGGATTTCTGGGGGCATACCTTGTTAACTTCTTTCTTCTCAACCTGTCAGTATCAGGATATATACCAGGCAGTGAGATGATGACCAGGATATTTGTGACAGATGTATGGAGAGCTATGTTTGGTGCTGAGGCAATACCGGCATTACTTTTCTTGCTTATCATATTTCCAATACCTGAGAGCCCGAGATGGCTTGTCATCAGAAATCATGAATCAAAGGCTGAGAAAATACTTTTACGTATCCTTAGAGATAAGGATGATGTAAGATTCCAGATAGATGATATTAAGTCGCTATCGTCAAGAGAAGGAAAATCAGAATGGTCACTGATATTTAAACCCGGTATCTTCAGGGCAATACTTATTGGTGCTGCAATTGCCATATTAGGCCAGTTCATGGGAGTGAACGCAGTGCTTTATTATGGACCAGAGATTTTTCAGAAGAGTGGGCTGTCAAGTGGTGACTCTCTCTTTTACCAGGTACTGGTAGGATTGGTAAATACCATTACCACAATTATTGCCCTGATAATAATAGACAAGGTTGGAAGAAAGAAACTGGTATACTGGGGCGTTTCAGGTATGATAATTTCCCTTATTGCCATCGGATTCTACTTCATGAAGGGGTCGCAGATGGGGCTTTCAAGTGTCTATCTTCTGATCTTCTTCCTGTTTTATATCTTCGCATGTGCAATATCTATCTGTGCGGTGATATGGGTCCTGCTCTCAGAGATGTACCCTACAAAAGTGAGGGGTGTGGCAATGTCAATAGCAGGTCTCTCTTTGTGGATTGGCACATACCTTATCGGGCAGCTGACACCATGGATGCTTGAACACCTGAAACCACAAGGCACCTTCTTCCTCTTTGCATTGATGTGTATTCCATATATGTGGATTGTCTGGAAGAAGATACCTGAGACAGCAGGCAAATCACTTGAGGAGATTGAACGTATCTGGATAAAAGAATAAAACCAAGGTTTATTTACCACAAAGCCACCTGACGGTTTCGTTCAGGTGGTTTTTTATTATCACAGACTTGGCCATCGTCATCTCCGGCCGCGTTATCCAGTGGTATTGCTGCCGGAAACTGATCTTTAAACAGCATCTTTCTTTCAGAAAGATGTATTATAAACAGGATGGCGGGATATTAAATATCCCGCCATAATCCCTTTCAATCAAAATTAAAATGCATCCGGATCGATGCAGCTTAATTCATAAGCTGCAACACCTCCGTTGGTTACAAGGAAATATACAGTCATTGTAAACCCGTCGTCAGACACCG
>QKCK01000125.1 GCA_003245695.1 Bacteroidota bacterium
GTTACTGATTTCGGGAAAATTCATTTAATCATGATCAGAAAATGGTACACGTATTATTGATAGTATTTATAATAACTCTCTTCTACTTTGCAATAGCAAACCGGATGCTGACATACATCAGAGTGTTGGCACTTCAGGGAGTCCTGCTATTTGGCGTGGCATTTCTTCAGTTGAGTGAGATAAACACGCTTAACCTTGTGTTAATACTTCTTGAGACTATTGTATTCAAATCCATTGCAGCTCCGGCATTTCTGGCCTACATCCTTAAGAAGAACCGTATAACCAGGGAGGCAGAACCGTTTCTCCCTCACTTCGTCTCATTGATAATAGTCACCTCTATTGTAGTCTGCACTATTCTTCTCTCACATTCAATCAATGACAAGAATCTTGATAAAATGTTTTTTGTGGTGGCACTCTCTTCCCTGCTATCAGGGCTCTACATTATTGCCTCAAGAAGAAAGATAATTACTCATGTCATGGGTTACCTGATGATTGAAAACGGGGTATTTGTTCTTTCTCTGGCAGTAGGTAATGAAATGCCGGTAATGGTTAATCTTGGGATAATGCTCGACATTTTCGTCAGCGTCCTCATACTTGGCATCTTTATGAATAAGATAGGAGATGTATTTAAAGATGTGGATGTTGATCAGTTAAACAGCCTTAAAGATTATTAACAGCCGGTATGCAAATGACAACAATATATCTTGTATCAGCATTATCTCTTGGGACCGCGATATTTATCAACCGTAGCAAGGTAATTAACTATCTTCTTCTTACTGCATATATCATGCTTCAATGCGGATATACACTCTTTGCCTTTGCGCACAAGACTCTGACCGAGACACTATATTTTACCTTTGACCCGCTAGGGCTACTGCTGCTTGGCACACTCACCATCATAATAATACCGGCAGCATGGCACGGGTATCTTTATATTAAGAATCATAATGAAACATCTCAGTCAAGGGCAATATATTTTTCATCATTGGTGTTATTGATAACAGCCATGAGCGCAGGTGTAATTGCAAACCACATTGCCGTTACCTGGATCATGACAGAAATTACCACACTCTCCGCTTCAGCATTAATATACCACCACCGTAATAAGCTGGCACTAGAGGGCACCTGGAAATATGTTTTTGTCTGCGCTATAAGCATAACCTTTGTTTACGTTGGGATTCTTTTCCTTAACCTATCCCTTCGTCCCGGAGGTTCTCATGACCTCTCTTATGCAAATCTGCTGACTCATCGAAATGAGCTAAATCATTTCTGGCTGAAAATGGCATTCATCTTTATCTTCACAGGCTTCACCGCAAAAATGAGCCTTGTTCCAATGTTCACTGCCAGCATTGATGCCAAAGACAAGGCACCTGCACCTGCCGGAGCACTCCTGTCAACAGGGCTCATAAACCTGGGATTCATCGGTTTTTTCAGAACCTACATCATCATCGCAAATACTCCGCTACATCACTGGGCAAATGCTGTTATCGGAACTGCAGCCATGCTCTCCGTCTTCCTTGCAGCTGTATACATGATAAGGGTCAAGAATATTAAACGCATGCTGGCCTACTCTGGCATGGAACATATGGGGCTGGCTGTTATAGGAATTGTTGCCGGAGGTATTGGCTATTACGCCGCAATACTACATATCATCCTGCACTCTTTTGTTAAATCAGGGCTTTTCTTCCAATTCACACAGATATACAGGGTATACCAGAACAAGAATATCACATTCACTGGCAACTACTTCAAATACAACATTACCGGAGCCATGGTCCTCCTCATTGGCTTTTTTTTCATTACTGCAGTACCACCATCAGGTATGTTTGTCTCTGAGTTCCTCATTTTCAAAGCCCTCTTCCAGTCGCACATGCTCTTTCTTCTTATTGTGATTCTTGCCCTGCTGACTACTATAATATGGGCTTTTGGCAAAAACACGTTCAGACTCCTGTTCCTCCCTCCTGTTGACTTTGACGAAAGGAACATACCCAAAGTCAGTCCATGGGAATCATTTTCCCAGTTTCTGCTTTTTGCCATTGCGCTAATACTTGGGCTGGCTCCTCCCCCTCAATTCGTTGATCTGCTGAAGCAAAGCGTCATCCTGTTACCAAACTGACAATGAGATATATTAAGATAAATAATTTCCAGGCAGTAGCTGTCACAGACATCCCTGAGACAGAATATGATTCATTCTATGACACAACTGAATGGCTTATTACTGATCATCCTGAGAGACATTGCATTAACTATTTCGGATATGACACCGGTAGCGGATTAAAACTGATAATGTGTATTGCTGATGATAACACACATGACATATATGTTACATCATGTCGGCCAGGGTCAGGCAATGAAATAAAGTCAATGACAGTAATTACCCCTGCCTTTGAGAAATATGAAAGGGAGATATATGAAAACTTTGGTCTTTTTTTCACGGGGCACCCCTGGCTTAAACCTTTAAGATATCCAGCTTCACGGCATAATAAGAACAATACAATTGCGAACTATCCGTTTTTTCAGTCAGACAGCGAAGAGTTGCATGAAGTTGGCGTTGGCCCTATCCACGCCGGAGTAATAGAACCGGGGCATTTCAGATTCATCTGCAACGGGGAGAAGATACTACATCTTGAGATACAACTGGGATATCAACACAGAGGTGTAGAAAAGCTTTTTACCCAAAGGAAAAACGTCATACAGAAGATAATGCTTGCCGAGGGCATCGCCGGAGACAGTGCTGCGGCACATACTGTGACTTTCTCAAATCTATGGGAGAGTCTTTGTGGCTTTAAAACAACACCCGAGCTGGACTTCAACCGGACATTATCACTGGAACTTGAACGTATAGCAATACATACCGGAGATATGAGTGCAGTATGCACTGATATTGCTTACCAGATGGGAAGTGCTGTATTAGGGAGGCTGCGTACTCCAATAATAAACTTCACACAGGAATGGTGTGGTAACAGGCTTGGAAAAAGCCTGAACAGACCATTTATTATTAATTATCCTTTTACAGCCGGACTTGCTCTCCGTTTGAATCAGGTCCTGGATAATTACATTCCGGATTTTGATGAGATTACAAACCAGATATTCAGGCTCACCAGCGTCCTCTCAAGATTTGAACGGACAGGAGTAATAAACCATGACGATATGTTATCAATAGGCGGTGTGGGTATGGCTGCACGTGCCAGTGGTCTGGCAAGAGATATCCGTCAGTCTCATCCTTATAATCTTTATAAAGAGTCAGCACCGGAAACAGTCATAAAAAATCATGGTGATGTCTATTCAAGAGTACAAGTCAGAAGAGAAGAGATAGAACAGAGTATAGGTTATGTCAGAAGCCTTATTCAGAGATTGCCTGAACATGAAAATCAGACAAACCATTATCACGAGAAACCTATGCCAGGCTTGTTTGTGGCAGGGCTTACAGAGGGATGGCGTGGAGAGGTGTGTCACTGTGCCATAACAGACAATGATGGGGAACTTGTAATATATAAGATTAAAGATCCCTCATTTCATAACTGGAGTGCACTGGCTCTTGCAGTAAGGAATAATGAGATATCTGACTTCCCTATCTGCAACAAAAGCTTTAATCTTTCTTATTGTGGTCATGATTTATAAAAAACAGACAATGTTTGAGAGCATTAAAATATTATATCATCAGGGGCGGCAGTATATTCCTGATGTCCGTACAGCAAAAATTGCAGGGCCATTCAGGGGCAGACCTTTAATCAGGCAAACAGTCGTTGATGAATCAGCCCTGAAAAATATATGCCCCGTTAATGCAATAAGTGGCATCCCGACAACAATAGATATGGGTCTGTGCACATTCTGCGGAGAGTGTGCACGATGCTTCCCCGAAAAAATAACTTTCATTCCTGATTACCGGATCGCAACTAATGAGAGAGAGAGATTAATAATAAGAGAGGGAGATGAGAATCCCATAACTCTTAACAATGACACAATAAGAAAAGAGATAAGAACCACATTCAGAGGCTCGTTAAAACTAAGAGAGGTTAGCGCAGGTGGAGATAACAGCTGCGAATGGGAACTGAATGCTGCCAATAATGTTCAGTTCGACATGAGCAGGTTTGGTATTGAGTTCGTTGCCTCACCGAGGCACGCCGATGGCATCGTTATCACAGGTCCCGTTTCGGAAAATATGGCTGAACCTCTTAAAATTTGTTATGATGCCATACCAGATCCAAAGATAATTGTATTGGCAGGCACAGATGCTATCAGCGGCGGCATATATCTTGGCTCTCCGGCACTTGACAGAAGCTTCCTTGACCAGTACCACATTGATCTGTATATACCAGGGAACCCTGCCCACCCGCTTACAATAATAAACGGATTGCTCGACCTGCTGGGTAAACACTAATAAAGAAGAT
>QKCK01000128.1 GCA_003245695.1 Bacteroidota bacterium
AGACCCCTGTCAGTAGTGTCATGAAGCTGCCCCCCGGCCATTATTTGCATCACTCTGCCAGGGGGATCACATTGACCCGCTATTGGAATCCTGCGGAGATAAGAGAAGAGAGTAGTATGGGGTATGATGTCATGGTGAGGGACCTGACAGATCTTGTTAATGATGCTGTCAGGATACGGTGCGACAGCAGGTTTACTGCCGGGGCACATGCCAGCGGAGGGATTGACTCAGGAGTGGTTTCGGTGCTGGCACGGAGAGAATACAGCAGCCAGGAGCATTTCTTCGGTTTTTCATATACTCCTGCCTCTTTTCAGGCTCAGCATGTCAGGTATGATGAGCGTGAGCATATAGCTCAATACTCTGATCAGGCTGGAATAGAGCCACTCTTTTCGGAGATGAATGCCGCTCTGTTCATTCAGAAGCTGGAGTTGTGCCTTAAAAACCAGGGTTTCTTTTACGAAGACCATCTGTCTGATCAGGCTGTTGCAAAGGGGGTGAACCTTCTCTTCAGTGGCTGGGGTGGAGATGAGTTTCTAAGTGCAGGTGACAGAGGAATAGACATAGATCTGTTGAGACGACTTCGTCTGAGGCTCTTCTTCAGGCGCTATCCGGTAACACGACCACGACTGTTTATCAGATGGCTGCTTACCTATGTTTTATATCCTTTAACAGGTATTCTTGATCCTCCTGTTGCCAGATCATTCCGTGATGATGCCCGTTATCTGAAAAGAGCCTTTGCCGGTAGTGACAGAAGCTCAGTAGCCCTCTATTATTTCCATCGCTCACGTCACAGTATGCATCTCCGGTTTCTGGAGTCATATCACCTGCAGGAGAGATGTGAGCGCTGGGCTGTAAGCGGGTTCCGTAAAGGAATTGAATACCGTTATCCCCTGCTGGACAAGCGTATCATCGAGTATGTATTAAAGATACCTTCGGAATTGTTCTGTCATGATGGGAAATATATTTTCCGACCGTTAATACGTGAAGTGTCAGCGGGTCTGTTGCCTGATATGATTCGACTGAACATAAACAAGAGTGACCCTGTATATTCACAATTCATGACAGACATCTACCGCGATGCCTCTGCTGGTCTGACTCATGAGATAGAGGAGTGGAGTAAGATACCAGAGCTCTGTTTTATAGATTTCGGGAAGCTTGCCTCAGACTTGAAAAAATACAATGACAATACATCAGATGTTAAACCTGAAGTGCTTTTCAGGGGTTTGGTATATATAAAAGCAATTCAATCATTTGTTGTTAAGTACCATGAGTATTGAACCTACCAAAGGGAGTAAGACAGAGCAGATGATATGTGTATCGTGTGGTATGTGTTGTGACGGCACACTCTTCCTCTTCGCCAATCTGAAACCGGGGGAGAGGGGCGACCTCCCTCAGCAGATGGATGAGCGCAGCTACAGCGATGCTACAGGAGATCATTTCAGACTCCCGTGCCCGTATTTTACTGACAGATGTTCCATATATAAGAATAAAAAGGCTTTTGTCTGTTCCGCATTCCGGTGCCAGCTGCTGACAGATTTCTCAGAGGGGAGAGTAACGCCGGGAGAGGCAATGGCCATTGTATCAGATGCTAAAAGACTGCTGGAGAATATAATGATAGAGTATTGTGCTATAACAGGTGATAGCACCGCCAGACCATTCAGGGAATTACTTGCAATGATTGACAGACCACTGCCCGGGACGAATAGTGAGAGCGAACAGGATGCCCTTGTGGCTATGTGCAACGTGTTTGAAGCATTGATGATAAAGAACTTCAGGTCAGCAGATGACTTTGACAAAATGATAGTCACATAACTACTTTATAATGACGAGGTATATAAGAAACAGTAAGACCATCTCGGGCAGACTTCATGATGAGATGGTAATGATGGATATGGATCAGGGTAAATATTTCTCACTGAACCAGACAGCTACAGTTATCTGGGAGATGCTGGAGAACCCGATGACAATAGAAGATATATGCACGCGTCTGGCTGAGGATTTTGAAGTTGACATGAGGCAATGTCGTGAAGATGTCCTTTCATATCTTGAAGAGATGACTGACAGGGGACTTATTTCAGAGGAAAAAGGATGATTGTTGAGTTATTTTGGAACAAAAATTGCGGAGGCATCGTTTAACTGATTAAACTGATGCACTACTGCAACAAAGTTTTAAAATGCTTTTGAATTTTCTTCAGGTGGTATTTATACTGTCTGAAGGAGGACTTTATTGTAACTATCATGAAAAGAACTGAAATAAAGAGACCCTGGTTTGCAAACATGTGGTTTTCAACGCACCTCTCCTGTAAGTCACAGACTGCAGCTATAACCTTCAATAGCAGATGGAGTACAATCATTCTTACAATTTTATTTCTTATACAGGCGGGCCAGGTAAAAGCAGAGACAAGGGTATGGGGAGGCACCACCGGTACAGGCCTGGACTGGACCCTTGCTTCAAACTGGAGTGGTGGTATAGCACCTGCCGCGGGTGACGATATTGTTTTTGACACTCCGGGGACCATCACCTTTTCAGTTCTTCCCTCTTCAGTGTCATATAAGTCAATAACAATACTTCAGGGGACAGTAACGATAGCTTCAGAGTCAGTTACGACATTTGCTGTCGGAGGGAATGAAGGGACTGATTTCTCTGTTTCTTCAGGTGCTTCTTTCATCCTGGGAACAGATGCTGATATCGATCTTTGCTCAGGTTCGGTGGCAGAGATAAACGGGTCGCTTATTATAGAAAACCCTCAGATGTTTAATGCCGGCGACGATCAGGTATCAGTGTCCGTAGGCGGAGTGATAACAAACAATGGCATATACAACCTTGGGAACAGTGATGCATTGACAACAGTGACAGGGTCATTTATCAACAGCGGGATCATCAACAGCCAGGCAGTAACGCAGCTTGTCTTTGCCCCCGGATCAGTATATAACCATGCCCGGGATGGTGGCGCAATACCTCTGGCCACATGGGATGCCGCCTCACTGTGTCTTGTCAGTGGAAACATAAACACCCATCTTACCATACCTGCAGCTACACAGCCATTCGGTAACTTCACATGGAACTGCCCGGGACAGCTTGTATACCAGGATCTGGAGGGAGAGCTGACTGCTGTTAACGGTAACCTGGTTGTTAAATCTACCGGATCAGCGAATGTTCAGTTTGGAAGATATGTAAACAGTACTCTTACAGTCAATGGCAATTTTACCCAGACAGGCGGAACAGTATGTGTAGGACCTAAGGATGACGTAAATGAAGGAGCTCTGATAATCAACGGTGACTTTTCACTCTCGGGAACAGGCGTCTTTTATGTTTGTACTTCCAATGGAAAGGGTACACTTGATGTGTTTGGTGATATGACCATCTTGGCCAGGTTTAATTTTACATTTATTGAGAATCCTGCCATTGCCATTGTCAATGCACACGGTAATGTTGTCATTAATGGAGGTATCTTTAACATGAGCCAGACCAGCTCTACCGGCATTCTCAACGTAAGTGGCAATTTTACCCACACATACGGTTTACTTACAGAGACGGATACAGGAGGAGGTAACATTATATTCAATGGCACAGGGATGCAGTTATATACCTCGGGGGGAACCATAGCTGATGCCGATTCCATTGACTTCACTGTTAGCAGTGGATCATACCTGCAGATGGCCGCAAGTAATACCAGGATAGGGGGACGTGGCGTCTTTAGAGTATCCGAAGGAGCAACTCTTGGTGTGACCTCTCCCGACGGAATAACGGCGGATAAAACTGTAATCACAGGCAATATTTGTACAACGGGTGGAAGAGTGTTCAATCCGCTGGCTAACTATATCTATAACGGCACTACAGTACAGTCTACCGGCACAGGCTTAGCAGGTGCCGCTACCTTAACTGTCAACAATGCCTCTGGCGTCTCTCTTTGTCAGCCTGTTATCATAACAAATATGGTTGTGGGTGATAAGGTTCCCAACAGCATTATAAAAGACAACGGTTTTCAGATACTATCCATGTCGGGGACACTTGACCTGGTCTCCGGTACCTTCAGCCTGGGTTCATCAACAGCGGCTACAACCATCCCGGAATTTACGGCTCTGAATTATGGTGAAGGCACTACCATAGAGTATACCTCATCATTCGAAGAGATTATTCCAGCGGGCTCATATCCCAATCTTGTTCTTACAAACAGCAAGAAACAGATAGAGGCCGGATCATCGGTTACAGTAAATGGCAACCTGGTTACGAATGATAATCTTGAGATACAATCAACACTTGGTTCCGGCGGGTCACTTATAGTAAAAGGCACCTCTGCCGGAACGGTAACATATAAAAGACAGTTGAGGACTGAAGCTAATGGCGGGGATTTTCACATTATTTCCTCCCCTGTTTCCGGTAACACTGAGGTGAATACAGGAAAGATAACAGGGTTAAAGGCGTGGAATGAAGCTACAGGGGCCTGGGTTGATGCATTCATCACTTCCATGAACAGCGGAGCAGGTTATATCATAGACCAGACCTCTGCAAGTGATGGTCTGATAAAGTTTACCGGTGCCATGGTCACTTCAGATGTTATTGTGGAAGCTTCGTCACCATATGCTGATGTTGTTGACCCTGCTGTTACAAATTATAACAACCGTATCTTTGCCACCGGGAGGAATAACACAACAAACTATGGTGGTGGTGGGTGGACGGCCCTGGGTAACCCATATACGTCAGCCATATCAGCATTGTCAATGCTGTCGACGAACAACAGCAATATTGACCCGAGCTTCCAGGCTATCTACCTGTATGACGGTACGAACGGTACCAGCGGCACCTGCCGGATAATATGCAATCAGACAGGATGGGAAGAGGGTTTCACCCCGGCAACACTGCAGACCGGCCAGGGATTCATGATGCGGGCCATGAACGATAACTCTGTATTCACATTTACACCTGCATTGCAGCTGCACGATAACAATGTATCATTGCTCAAGGAAGAACCGGTAACTTCCACATGGCCCGGACTAAGGCTAAAGGTTGCAGGTGCATCAGCAGAGAGTTCAACGCTGATTCTATTTAACATCGAGATGACAGCAGGACTCGACCCGGGTTATGACATAGGATACATGCCTTACAGCCAGCCTGTGGAGATATACACAACACTCGTTAATGATAACGGGGTTAACTTTACACGACAGGCTCTCCCAACACTAAATTATGACCAGAATATTGTAAGTGTGGGAGTTAAATCTGCCAGCGGAGGAGAGGTGACATTTTCAGCTGATATAGTTCCGGTTGATGGATATAAATTTTATCTCGAGGATCGCACAGCAGGAATATTCACTGACCTTACGACAGGTAATTATACTGTCACTCTTCCTGCAAACACAACAGGGACAGGACGGTTCTTCCTATACACCAGCAGCGGAGATCCTTCATCAACAGAACCATCAGTACCCGACCTGGATGATATACGTATATGGTCTGACGATAGCCGGATACTCATTAAGGGTAGCTTCGAGTCCAGGGCAAAGTGTTCTGTATATGACCTCTCAGGCAGAAAAATAGCTGAAACAACATTAGACAGCAGTGATATAAATGTTATTTCAATTAACAATAAGTCAAAAGGCATTTATATTGTGGTGGTTACAGATGGTAAAAACAGCTACAGTAAGAAAATAATACTCTGATCAACGGCCGGTAAAATGGTGTGAGGCGACAAGGATATTAAAGCCCTTGTCGCTTCTTACATTTTTAAAAATATGATCGTTTTTCGGATCAAACGGAATTTTTTGGTGTTACCGGGAATAGGATAATTTCCTACAGCAAAAGATCATAAAGCGAACATGCGGGATGTATATACTGTCAATTTTTTTCAGGACGGCACGGTTTCCCCTCCTGAGTCAGGAGCCGGGGGGTGGTATCTCCTTCCCGCTTGATCCCGTTTTTCAGGTGTGATTCCGGAATAACTCTCTCCGTATGCCGACACCTTTTTTCTTATGCGTAGGGAAAACGTAAGATTCTGAAATTTCTCTTTGTAAATGAAGAATATATGGCGCTTTTTTGCTAATTTGCAGGCTGCTTATGAGTCATTTTTTTTATCGAAATAATATAGCTTATCAATAAGATCATGAATAATAATGACCGGTTTTCTGGAAGGATCAATGGGGTTAAGAGTGATGGATATCTCACCCCTGACGAACATAAAACGATTTTGCACGGGAGTTATTGCAGGAAGATTTCATTTTTGATACTCTTTCTCTTTATCTCTTTAACGATTGTGGAAGCACAAACGGTTACCTGGGGAGGGACAACAGGGACAGGTCTGGACTGGACACTGGGATCTAACTGGGTTGGCGGGGTAGCTCCTGCTGATGGCGCTGACGTTGTCTTCAGCACTGATGGCACCATTGTGTTTTCAACGCTGCCATCATCAGCAGCGTATAACTCATTGACGATATCACAGGGGAGCATATCATTAACGGGCAGCGCCTCTTCATCATTAGCCCTGGGAGGTAATGCGGGTGATGATCTTGTTGTTGCCACAGGAGCGACACTGACAGTTGGCTCGCTGACCACACTCGTTCTGCAGGCTGATGCCTCGGCTGACATAAGTGGCACACTAACAAACAGTGGTGTGTATGATTGTGGAACAGGAGCATCGGTGACAACGGTAACGGGTTTGTTCCGTAATAGCGGCTCTGTATCAAACAGTGCGGCAGACAAATTGTTTTTCACTGCGGCAGGAACATATAATCATGCCCAGAACGGAGGAACGATACCCGTGGCATCATGGGATGTTGCATCTGACTGTGTTGTCAGTGGTATTACAGGTACACATCTTACCATCCCTGCAGAGACGCAGCCATTCGGTAACTTTACATGGAGCTGTACTTCACAGAACGTATACCAGGATCTGGCAGCCCAGCTGATAACAATAAACGGTGACTTTACAGTTGAATCAACCGGCAGCACCAATATACAGTTAGGCAGATTTAACGATGGCACCGTAACAGTAAAAGGCAACTATATACAGAATGCCGGCACCGTATGTATAGGACCGAAAGAGAGTGTTAATAGTATGACCCTTACTGTTGAGGGTAACTTTACATTGAGCAATGGTCTCTTTTATGTAAATACCTCTTTGGGTACCGGCACATTGAATGTAGGCGGTGACTTCACCAGTGGGGGATCGTTCAATTATACCTTTACGAATAATCCGGCCATTGGCACAGTGAATATTGAAGGCAATATGAGTATTACCGCCGGTACTTTCAATATGAGCCAGACATCTGCAACAGGGACAATGAGCCTGGGAGGGAACATGACTGTTACCGGCACGGTAACAGAGACAAGCACAGGGGGCGGTAATATCTATTTCAATGGCTCCGGCATCCAGAGTTACTCAGCCGAAGGGTTGGTAAATAATAATATCAACCTGACTGTCAACAGCGGATCATATCTGCAGATGGCATCTGAAGCTTCTTATGTCTCAGGGGCAGGGGTCTTCACCCTCTCACCGGGGGCTACCCTTGGCGTCACTGCGCCAGCAGGTATTATATCGGATCTGGCAACTCTTGATGGTAATATACGCACCACCGGAGGTCGTATCTTTAGCACCGGTGCCAGCTATGTATATAACGGGACATCAGCACAGGTTACAGGCACAGGTCTTACACAGAATACACCGGCTGATCTGACCATCAGCAACGGATCAGGAGTCTCCCTGACTTCTGCCACAACTATAACAGGGTTACTGACCATGACTTCAGGGACACTGGATATGGCAAACAATGATCTTACAGCAGGGTCATTGACAGGAGATACAGATATAACCAACACCAGCGGCAGCCCGACAGATGTGACACTTACTATCGGCAGTGACGGTACATCACCGGCAGCTTACAGCGGCATTATAAGTGATGGGACAGCAGCCTCAGTATCACTTACAAAGACAGGTGCCGGAGTCCTTATCCTTTCAGGTGAGAACAGCTATAACGGTGCCACAACAATATCTGAAGGCACTGTTGAGCCTGGAGCAGTCTCTTCTCTTAGTAACAGTACCAGGGTTGTTATGAATGGCGGCACATTAAGTACCGGGACAGGCTATGATGTTACTGCCGGACCGCTAAGCCTTGAGGCAGGTTCAACAATAGCCCTTGGCACAGGAGTGCATTCAGTGATTTTTGCTGCCAGTGATGCTGAGACATGGAACGCAGCAGCTACACTTACAGTAAACGGATGGACAGGGTTTGCAGAAGCATCAGGTACTGCCGGAAAAATATTTGTTGGCACTGATGAGACAGGGCTGACAGCAACACAACTTGAACAGATCAGCTTTACAGGCTATGGAACCGGATCAAGGATACTTACCACAGGTGAGGTTGTTCCTGTTTCCGAATCATTAATTGAGATATCATCATCGGATCCTGCCGTGGAAGCAGGAACCATTGTGCAGAACACCACGGATAACGTGATATATGCTTTCTCTGTCAATGTCACTCTTGATGAGGCTGTGATGAGCGGGTTGCAGATCACAACCGACGGAACATACGCTGACACAGATGTAAGTAACTTCAAGGCATGGTACTCTTCCGATAACAGCTTTGATGCTGCATCGGATCTGCTTCTGTCAACAATTACTGAGAATATGGGAATGGGGACTCACTCTTTCCCTGACTGGATAGACCAGGTAATACCTGCGGGATCAACAGGATATATTTTCATCACTACTGATATTCCATGTATGGCTATAGCTGAGTCAATGATATTTGTTGCACCGGTAACCACCGACGACATCACCTTTATTGGCGGAACAAAATCCGGGACAACCTATCCGGGGGGAGAACAGATAATAGCAGATCTGGTACCGGGTGATATCACAACACCTGCGGCTGTTGCAGGAGAATCATCAACTGAGTTATCCTGGGTTAATCCTTCATGTTTTGATGAGATAATGATAGTTGCAAAGGAGGGCAGTGAGGAGACGACACTTCCTGAAGGTGATGGTTCAGCCTATGCTTTCGATCCAATCTTTGGGACACCGGGTACCGAGTTTGGTGAGGGCTTTGTGGTCTTCAGGGGCGACATGTCACCGGTGACAGTGGAGGGTCTGATGAGTGATATAACATATTACTATACCTTCTATGCCCGCAAGGGGTCTAACTGGAGTGCAGGGGTGACAATAAGTGCAACCAATGTGTCGGCCTTTAACCTGCAGTACCGTTCGGCTGCCACAGGATTATGGAGTGATGCGTCAACATGGGAGGTGAGCAATGACGGAGGTACAACATGGGGTGCCGCAACCTCATCACCAACTGCTGACAATGCTGATATAACAATACGCAACGGCCATGAAGTTACATTGTCTGAGGACATATCTCTTGACCAGACAGTAGTTGAGACAGGTGCAACGCTCACCATTACCGCAGGTCTTATAACCATAACTGCCGGGCCTGATGAGTATGACCTGGCTGTAAACGGCACAGTCAACGTAAGTGGCTCGGCAACAATATATCCACAGGGTACTATCAGTTTTGCCAGCGGTGCTGTCTATAATCACCAGCGCAATGGCGGTTCTGTACCGGCAGCTACCTGGGATGTGGCTTCCCTTTGTAACATTACCGGAATAACAAATACAGCTCCTACATTTACTGAAACCGGTCAGGCATTCGGCAACCTGACATGGAACTGCAGTCATACAGCATATATAGACCTGAAAGGCCAGCTGACAACAATAAACGGTAATTTCTCAGTGGTTTCAACAAGCTCATACTATCTTTATTTAGGACGTAGCACGGGGGCAAACCTTACCGTAGGAGGTAACTATACACAAAGTGGAAGGGTTGCTGTTGCCCCATATTCATCATCAGCAACAGGGACTATGACAGTAAATGGTACCTTCACCCTTTCATCCGGAGCAATTTTTTACCTGTCAAATTATTACGGTGGAGGTATATTGAATGCTAATGGTTCATTCAACAGTGCAGGCAGCTTTTATTTCACATCCTCTTACGCCGGACAAGCAACCTTATATGCCAATGGTAACTGTTCTATTACAGCAGGAACATTTAATATGAGTTCTTCTTCCAATAACAGAATAATGTATGTCAAAGGGAACCTGTCGCAGACAGGAGGCACAATAACAGCCTCATCGACAGGTAGTGGAACTATTATTTTCGATGGCAGCGGGGTACAGACACTTACCACAGGAAGTACAATAACGAATAAAATCAATTATACCATTCCCGCTGGTAATGCGGTAACCATTAATGGTACCCTCACCACCGCAGGAGCAGTGACAATAAACTCAGATGTAAACACCAGCGGCTCACTCATCGTCAACGGTGCTGTGACAAATGGTGTGACATATAACCGTCAGCTGAATATGGGGGTTTATGGCGGTAACCGTCATTATCTCTCATCACCGGTAGGATCAAACAGTAATGCCAACACAGGTAAGATAAACACTGTATGGGAATATACAGAGTATAATAATGATTGGCCAACTTTATCTATTACCGCAGTAGAAAGCGGCCATGGCTACAATCTCTCAAATGCTGACGGATCTGATGGTCTGATAGCATTCACAGGTAACGTTGTTACTTCAGGAGTCTCTGTCACATTAACATCTCCCTATCTTAATGCATATGATGGTACATACGAAAACAGGGAATTTGCCTCTGGTCGTGACGACGGTGATAACTGGGGCGGCGGCGGATGGAACCTGCTGGGTAACCCGTATACCTCTGCAATAAGTGCGACATCGTTCCTTTCAACAAACACAGACAAGATTGACCCTAACTATCTGACAGCATACCTGTATGATGCTGAAGGTGATTCTTATAGCATGCTTTCAGTGCTTGACGGTGGTAACATACAGGCCGGACAGGGATTCTGGATCATGGCAATGAATAATGGTGTCACGGTTAACTTCGCCACCTCAATGCAGACACATGGTACAGGCACCCTGATGCATAAGTCAGCTCCTGTGGCAGACAGCTGGCCCGAGCTTAAGCTTAAAGTGAGCCAGGGAACCTTTGAGAATTACACGAGAATACTGTATGACGACAGCATGAAGCCTGGTCTTGATCCGGGATACGATGTCGGCAAACTGAGCACCAGCCCGGCGGTTGAGATATATACACATCTTATTGATGATAACGGAGTGAACTTTGCATACCAGTCACTGCCGGTGACAGGCTGCGCTGATTTTGTCATTCCTGTAGGTATTGACTGCAAGGCAGGCGGAGAGGTAGTCTTCTCTGCTGACATTGTACCGCTGTATGATTACATCTTCTACCTTGAAGATCGTGTAACAGGTACTTTCACTGACCTGAGTACCTCAGCTTATTCTGTCACCCTGCCAGCCAACACACTGGGTACCGGCAGATTCTATATCTATGCATCAAACAGCGGGACCCCTACAGGAACGGGCAGCGAAGCTGTTGAAGAGTCATTGCATATCTGGTCGTACGACAGAAGTATAATCATTAAGGGAGAGGTAAGCAGCAAGGCAATATGCGAGGTATATGACACACAGGGGAGAGTGATACACAAGAAGTTGCTTGAAGACGGGCAGATGAACATAATACCTTTAAGTTTTGCATCTAAAGGAGTATATATTGCTGTTGTAAGAGATAATGGCAAAGTATATACGCAGAAAGTAATAATATTATAAACAGAAGCAGGAGGCTCATAACCCGGAACATGGTTGTTATTGACAACACAGGGCCCGTGGTTATGAGCCTCATGCATTTTATGATATGCATCCCTGGCATTTCTTCTTAAGATCGTTCAGGTTGTTACGGCAGCATCAACCATGGAAGCTGTCTGTTATATTCCTGCTGACTCTTTTCTTTGGAGTTAGCTCAGGATTCTCCGTTATGTTACTGGTGCCATTGCTGCAGATTATTACTGACGGCGGCAGCAGTGATGACAGAACGGCTATGTTCTTCCAGAATCTGGCAGAGAGGGCAGGCGTGAGCCTGACACTGGGAACAGTGTTATTTATATATGTATTATTACTCACTGTCAATGCCATCATTCAATACCGCAAATCAATGCTTGATGCCGGTTATCAGCAGTCGCTCATATATGAGCTGCGACGACGTCTATTCCGTAAGATATTGTTTGCTGAATGGCACGATCTCAACAGCAGGAGCAAGACAAACCATCTACAGGTGCTCACCAAAGAGATACCGGTGATGGCTGAGTATATATATTACCTGCTGCGTCTGCTTATGTCTCTTATCATAACTGCCAGTTATGCCGCTTATGCCTTTGCCGTATCTGCCGGCTTCACATCAATAGTGATAGTGACAGGTCTCGCTCTCTTTATTCTGCTGCGCCGTTATCTCTTCCGGGCTTTTGCACTGGGAGAAGGATATACATCTTCATATACTAAACTGCTGAAATATATTGATGATTTCTGGCAGACAGTGAAGATAGCCAAAGTGCATAGTTCTGAGGGGTTCTATTATGAACGGTTTGATGAAGTGAGTAACTCACTGCTTGAACTGGAGACACGGATGCAGAAGAACTGGTCGTTGCCCCAGCTCATATACAGAGTTGCAGGAATAATTGTACTGGTAGTAGTGGTTTATTTTGGCTATAAGGCCGGTCATGTACCCCTGGCTTCACTCTTTGTTCTTGTCCTTCTCTTTTCACGTATATATCCGAGGTTTGTTGAGATAAATAATGATCTGAACTCAATTATGTCAGGGGCTGCCTCAGTGAGACTGGTCATGGAGCTCGATGAAGAACTTGCTGATCCGGAACCGGGGGAAGAGAAAGCTATTAAGCCGTTAACGGCAGAGAGAGAGATAAAACTGGAGAACGTACACTTTTCATACGATGATAGCAACAGGCTCTTTGAGGAGTTCTCTGCCACCATACCGGCAAGAAGTATCACCGGCATAGTTGGTGAGTCAGGTATTGGTAAAACGACACTGATAGATATCATTGCCGGACTGCAGCGGCCTGAAGCCGGGAGAGTGCTTGTCGATGGCAGGGAACTGAGTGATGATCTGTTACCCTCATGGAGAGCTGCAATAGGATATCTTCCGCAGTCTCCTTTCTTTATCGACGGGACACTTCGTGATAACCTGGTATGGGATAGCAACAATACGGTGACAGATGACCAGGTAATGAAAGTACTGGAGCAGGTCAATGCTTCTCACTTGCTGGCGCGCTTTGAAGAGGGACTTGATGCATTCATTGTAAACTACCATTTCACCTTCTCCGGAGGCGAATGTCAGCGTCTTGCCCTGGCAAGAGTTCTGCTGCGCAAGCCTCATCTCCTGCTTCTTGATGAAGCCACATCGTCACTCGATACAGAAAATGAGTCACTGATAATGGATGTTCTGGCAGAGTTGAAAAGTGATATTACAATTGTTTTTGTGACACACAGAAGATCATTACTAAAGAGATTTGACAGAGTAATAAGCCTGTAGGTTAAAAATGTAAAGGACATAATGTAATCATCTTAATATAAACGTAGTAGGACTCATAAACCGGGTCTTAGCTGGCATATTTTTTGTGGAATTTAAGAACCTGACTGAATAATGTCTGTCGAAAGAAAATATACTGACCGTTTTGTTAAAATGGCTGTGAGTTTAATAAAGGGAAGAACTTTACCAAACTACTGAATAATAAATGCTTGAGTATTATTGTCAGGCAACAGACATAAGTAAAAGCAGGTTTTTTGAAACAAAAACAGAGATATTACGTTTATGGGGAATGGGAGTACGTTAAAAAAATCCCAGACACAGAATAAAACCTGATCGGTAATTTAGCGGATTAATGAGAAAACGCTTTATTCATATACTTTCAAAGGGTTATCTGCCACGGTGGGTGGTCTTTATATTTGATATAGGGGTTGCTTTCACTGCCTTTATATTCAGTTATATTCTCAGGTATAACTTTATGCCCCTGGATATTGACACCTCTCACATTGCATGGCAGCTGTTGATTGTGATTGTCAGTTATGGCTTCTGGTCTTCGGTACTTGGGTCATATGCTGGTGTGATAAGGAACACAACATCGCATGACATAGTTAAGATCTTTATGCTGGTAGTAGCTTCAACAGGAGTTTTAACTGCAATAACCTTCCTGGGCCGCTGGATCTGGCCAGGCTCAGCAGCAGTGATACCTCTGTCAGTTATCATCATACACACAGCATTGACGGCTTTTGCTCTTACAATAAGCCGTATGCTTATAAAGTATTTCTACTACCTGATGAAAGACTGGAAGCTGGAGTCAACCAAGGTGATGATTTATGGTGCCGGAGAGCTGGGTCTCTCTACGTTCCTTTCTATTGACAGGGCTTCAGATGTAGCTTATAATGTTGTAGGGTTTATTGATATCGACAGCAAGCTGCAGGGAATGACCAAATCGGGAGTAAAGATTTACAGTCCCGACGATGCAATGGAGAAGGTTATCCCGGGACAGGAGGTTAAAGAGATAATAATAGCCATCCATCCAGATAATATCAAGAAGAAGAGGGTGGAGGAGATATATGAATATTGTCTTGAACATGGTGTTGAGATCAAGAAGGTACCTCCCTTGAATGAGTGGATAAACGGGACATTCAGTGCCAACCAGATACGCAGGATAGCCATTGAAGACCTGCTGGGGCGCGAAGTAATAAAGCTAAACAACAGTAAGATACAAAGCGGATTAAGAGGACGCACAGTGATGGTTACCGGGGCTGCCGGATCAATTGGGTCGGAGATAGTAAGGCAGCTGATGATCTTTGAGACAGGCAGGGTGATACTCCTCGATAAGGCTGAGTCACCTCTTTATGATCTGCAGATGGAGCTTAAGGCAAAATATGGAAACACAAGGAATTTTGAGCCTGTCATTGCAGATATCACCAATGAGGTGAGGATGCGAAGGGTGTTTGAGACCTTCAGACCTAATATTGTGTTTAATGCAGCGGCCTACAAACATGTTCCGCTGATGGAGGATAATCCTTATGAAGCTGTTAGGGTGAATATCGGAGGCACGAAGATACTTGCTGACCTCTCTGTTTTCTACGGTGTTGACAAGTTTGTGATGATATCAACTGACAAGGCAGTCAATCCCACCAACGTCATGGGGACCTCAAAACGCATCTGCGAGCAGTATATACAGGCGCTTGATCTCACTGCCAAAGTGAAGACACAGTTTATAACAACACGTTTTGGTAATGTACTGGGGTCAAACGGGTCAGTAGTGCCACTCTTTCTTAAACAGATAAAGGCAGGAGGTCCGGTGACAGTGACGCACCGCGACATACGTCGTTTCTTCATGACCATACCTGAGGCATGCCAGCTGGTGCTGGAGGCGGGATTCATGGGTAACGGTGGAGAGATATACCTGTTTGATATGGGTGAGCCGGTACGTATATGGGATATGGCTGAGAAGATGATTTCACTGGCAGGGCTGGTGCCTCACCGAGATATAAAGATCATTGAAACCGGCCTCAGACCTGGCGAGAAGCTCTATGAGGAGGTGCTCGCAAACCAGGAGGAGACAATACCTACATATAATCCTAAAATTATGATAGGCAATGTGCGTCCGGTAGATTATTCTTTTGTCAATAAAATGGTATGTGACATGCTTGATAACATTGACCTTGAGAATGACCTGCAGATTGTTGCCCGTATGTCAGAGCTGGTTCCTGAATTCGTGCCGCAGAATCCAAGATACAGGGGAGCTACCTTTATAAAAAACTAGCCATCATATCTGAACTGTTAATTACGCTCTGAGAGAGAGAGTGTGACGTTATATGCAGAGATAAAGCGAAGTATTCATTTTGGCTTCACTTCATTTTGGAGGAGGTAATCAGCGGGATCGGCTTTCATACAAATTATTTTCACTTAAAAATATTAATTGAGCTACAGATAGGCTACTTTCGTATTATAATAGAAAAGCTGTCAGATCTGTAAATTTGCATCGTGGTACCCATGGCCGGCGTGGATTGTGACAGTATTACTGTAAGTATCATTAAATAAGGAGATATGTCATATCTTATTGGCAAACAAGTATTAGTCACCGGTGGTGCAGGTTTTATAGGGTCAGGATTGTGTCATGACCTTATAGAACGGGGAAACAGAGTTACATGCCTGGATAATTTTTCCACAGGGAAGAG
>QKCK01000137.1 GCA_003245695.1 Bacteroidota bacterium
GTGGGAGTACCTGAGACAATAAACTGCTACAAGCACATGGATTTTAAAGATATAGATATACTTACCCTGCTGCCGCAAAGACCGCCATTCATAATGATTGACCAGTTACTTCATTATGATGAGGTGGTTACACGCACATCTCTTCGTATTAAAGAAGACAATATATTCTGTTGCGAGGGAGTATTTCAACCTGCCGGAATTGTTGAGAACATTGCCCAGACATGTGCTGCAAGGATTGGTTATATTAACAGCTCACATCATGAGGATATAAAAATAGGTGTGATAGGGTCAGTACAGAATCTGGAAATAGCAAGACTTCCTGAATCAGGAGATATTATTGAGACAGAAATAGTTGTCAGTAATGTTATTTTTGCTGTTACTATTGTTGATGCAACCGTGAAGTGCCATGATGAGGTGCTGGCACACTGCAGCATGAAAATTGCTATTATAGAAAAGGATTATGAAAAAAAGTGAACTGACAGCAACAAAGGAGATAACAGTACGGTTCAATGAAGTTGACTCAATGGGTATAGTATGGCATGGGTCATATGCCAACTATTTTGAAGACGGAAGAGAGGAATTCGGACGCCTTCACAATTTAGGCTACCTTGATATCTTTAACCATGGCTATTATGCTCCGCTTGTAAATCTTGACTTTAAATTCAAGAAGCCATTGGTATATGGTGATAAGGCAATTGTTAAAACCACATATTATAATACCAGGGCGGCAAAGATAGTCTTTGAATATGAAATCATCTCTCCTGTTGATAACTCAGTGATTGCAACAGGTTCAAGTGTTCAGGTCTTCCTTGATAAAAACTATGAGCTGGTGCTTTATAGCCCAGACTTTTACCTCGAATGGAAAAAGAACAGAGGTCTGTTGTAATCTGCCTTTCGTATGAGAGAAGTGTATAAAATAGCAGATAATATCATTTCATCACTCGGTTTCAGTACTGAAGAGAATTACAGGAGTATTGTATCCGGCGCTGTTGGAATAAAGGAGACAAAACTTTTTTCTCCACCAGAGGGGGTAAAGTACCTCTCCCTAACTGATCGCTCAAAGCTTGCCGCTATTACATCAACATACACCGATCCGGCAAGATATACACTGACTGAGCAGATGATTATTTCCTCCATTCACGATGCCACTGCCCAGACAGACATTGACCTTACATCAAGTGACACCCTTATCGTAATCTCAACTGTCAAGGGGAATATTGATCTCATACGTGAGAAAGACAGCACTGGGTTCTCAGGTGACAGAGTCCACTTATGGAGAAGTGCAGAAGAGATACGTAAACACTTTGGCAACCCGAATCGTGTTGTACTAATCTCCAGCGCATGTATCTCCGGCACTCTCGCCCTTGTTTATGCACAACGTGTTTTACAGGGAAAAAGATTCAATAATGTGGTAGTGACAGGTGCTGACATGATAAGTCAGTTTGTTGTCTCAGGCTTTGAATGTCTGAAAGCCCTGGATAATGGTGGCCCATGCAGACCCTTTGATTATAGAAGAAGTGGATTGTCTCTGGGCGAGGGGGCAGCAACATTAGTACTTTCTGTAAACAAACAAAGCAAAAGAGGCATTGCCATTGTATCAGGAGCTTCGACAAATGATGCAAATCATATCTCAGGCCCGTCACGTACTGGCGAGGGACTCTATAAAGCTATAGAACGAACCATAAGTGACGCCTCAACGCCAGAGTTGAGTTTCATAAATTCACATGGAACAGCAACAATATTTAATGATGAGATGGAATCAATAGCCTTCTCAAGAAGTGGAATGAGTCATATTCCTGTTAACAGTTTTAAAGGATATCTTGGTCACACATTGGGTGCTGCAGGAATTATTGAAACAGCACTCTGCTGCAAGTCGCTTGAAAATAACATCCTGATACCCAGTATAGGATATGAAAAACAGGGTACCTCTGAAGAGTTAAACATAATTACCGTGGCACAGCACAAGGAATTGTCATCATGTCTCAAGACCTCATCCGGCTTCGGAGGGACAAATGCCACTTTATTATTGAAGAAGTATTCCGATGAACGATAAGATGACACCATCATATTGCTGCATAACAGGTGGCACTGTAACTGTTAACGGGAAGAGAGTTTTCACCGCTGAGAACAGTGACACCGGAGAACCACTCCTTACACGCATATACAGGTCAGCCTCTCTCTCCTACCCCAAATTCTTTAAAATGGACAACCTGTCAAAGACAGGCTATCTGGCTGCTGAATATCTTCTTCGTGGGACCCCTGTTGACACTCCTGAGATCAAGCCTGACGTTGCAGTGGTCCTGATGAACAGTCATGCCTCACTTGACACTGACACCTCTTTTCAGGAGACCATCTCCAATCCACTTGAGTACTTTCCAAGTCCTTCAATCTTTGTTTATACACTTCCGAATATAATGCTGGGAGAGATATGTATAAGGTTTAAAATTACTGGTGAAGGGATTGTATTTATCTCCGGAGAAATAGATAATGATCTTATTTATCATTACATTGCCGCATTATTTAATGAAGGTAAATGCGACAGTTGTATCTTCGGATGGGTAGATTTTTACGCAGACACCCCCGAAGCATTTCTTGCCATTGTATATAAAGAGAGTTTTAACGCTGCATTTGACAATGGAGCCTTTAGCCGATTTGTCAATGACAGTTTCAAACCCATTATAAGTTAGTTAAAACAGAGAACAAAGAATCAGACCAATGTCATTCAGACCGGAAATAGAGTTTCAGGAGTTATCAGTCATAAGGACGTTTCAGGAGAAGAAGTTGCAAGAGACCCTTGAGTACCTCAATGAAAAATCACCATACTACCGTCGTCTCTTTCAGAGGGAGAAGATTAATGCCAGTAATATCAAGACTCTTGAAGACCTCACAAAGATACCTGTAACGGAGAAGCGGGATCTTCAGCTGAACAACAATGATTTTCTTTGTGTTGACAGGGTCCGTATATCTGATTATATGACAACATCAGGCACCCTTGGCAATCCTGTCACAGTCTTTCTCACCTCTGCTGATCTGGATAGGCTTGCATATAATGAGGCTATCTCATTTACATGTGCAGGTGGGCATGCCGGGGAGGTATACCAGCTCATGACCACTATCGACAAACGGTTTATGGCCGGGCTGGCTTATTACCTGGGTATAAGAATGATGGGAGGTTCTATTGCCCGTGTCGGCAACGGTAATCCGGAGCTACAGTGGGACACTATTGAACGCATATCTCCTGAGACAATAATTTGTGTTCCTTCCTTTATTCTAAAAATAATACACTATGCAGAAAACAAAGGCATAGACTATCGCAGCTCCAGTATAAGAAGGGCTGTATGCATAGGAGAAAACCTCAGGGAACAGGACTTCTCATTAAATCTGCTTGGAAAGAAAATAAAGGAAAAGTGGGATATAGAGTTATATTCGACATATGCCTCCACTGAAATGGCAACCACTTTCACAGAGTGCGAACATGGCTGTGGCGGGCACCACCATCCTGAACTTATTATCGCTGAGTTGCTTGACAAAGACAACAAACCTGTTAATGAAGGTGAATTCGGAGAGTTGACAATAACTACTCTTGGTGTTGAAGCTATGCCACTCCTGAGGTTTAAAACCGGTGATATTGCACGATTCCACAACGAACCTTGCAGCTGCGGAAGAAATACCATGCGGATTAGTCCCATTCTGGGTCGTAAAAACCAGATGATAAAATACAAGGGTACTACTCTCTATCCTGCATCAGTATTTGATGTTCTCAACCATGCAGAATATGTAGATAATTACCTTGTTGAAGTCTCAACAAATGAGTTTGGAACCGATGATCTGGTGGTAAAGATAGGCTGTAAGAGTCCCTCAGAAGCTATTGTCAAGGAGCTTAAAGACAGTTTCAGAGCACGGCTTCGGGTTGCTCCTGAAGTGATCTTTATGCCAACAGAACAGATTATTGCCATACAGAATCCGGAGCTTAACCGCAAGCCTGTTAAGTTTTTTGACCTCAGAAAACCATAAGACAATGAGCAGTAGATTTGATGACATAAGACCATATAAAGATGAAGAGATAAACCAGGCTATGCGCCGGCTTGCCTCAAACAAGTATTTTGAATTTGTGATGAAGCGGTTCTTCCCTGCTGAATCAATGGAGAAGATGAGAGCACTCATATCAGAGATATATGACATCGATACTTTTCAGGAACGCATCATGCATGTTGTCATCAGGAATATTGTCAACACTACCATGACCTCATTCTCCACCTCTGGTCTTGAAGAGATTCCTGTTAAAGATGCCTTTCTCTTCATCTCCAACCACCGCGACATACTCCTTGATGCCGCCCTGCTTCAGATAGCACTGGTAGAGTCAGGCCACAGAACATCCGGAATCACTTTCGGCAGTAACCTTATGCAGGACCAGTTCGGCATTGACATTGGCAAATCAAACAAGATGTTCAAGGTAGAACGCAGCGGCACAAATGCCCAGATATATAATCATTCCATGCATCTCTCAGAGTATATACGATATAGTATTGTCACAGAGAAGGAGTCAATATGGATTGCCCAGAGAAACGGCAGAACGAAGGACGGCGCTGACAAAACTGAGACAGGTGTTATAAAAATGTTCAGCATGAGTGGTTCTAAAAACTTTGTCGAAGATTTTGCAGAACTGAATATCACTCCTATGTCAATCTCTTATGAATATGAGCCATGTGATGCTCTTAAGACCCAGGAGATATACAAGAAAGAGCTGGCAGGTGGATATACAAAGGTGCCAGGTGAAGACTACAACAGTATTGTTACAGGCATTTTTCAGAGTAAAGGCAATGTTCATATAGCAATAAGCAACCCCATTTCAAGAGAGGAACTTGAGATCATTTCAAACTATCATATTAAAAACAGGATTATCGAACTGGCTTCACTCATTGATAAGAAAATTGACAATGCGTTCCGGCTCTGGCCAACAAACTATATTGCTTTCGATATGATAAATGGCACTGAGACCTATGCCGGAGAATACACCATGGAAAAGAAAGAGGAGTTTTCGGGGTATGTGGAGAAGAGCATTGAAAAGCTTGAAGGTGAGCGCAACAGACTGAGAGAAATATTCCTGACTATTTATGCTAACCCTGTAATGAAGAGAAGAGAATAAAATTGTAAGAAAAGCTTTTACTTCAAAACAATATATTTGCAACCATAAAATAAATACAAACATAAAAATCATATTATCTATTATGGACGAATTGATCCTGAAACTGAAACAAGAGATTATTGAAGTGTTGAATCTTGAAGGGATGAAACCGGAGGATATTCCGGATCAATCACCTCTTTTTGGAGAGGGTCTTGGCCTTGACTCTATTGATGCTCTTGAGCTGATAGTACTCCTTGAAAAGAATTATGGAATCAAAATAAGTGATCCATCTGAGGGGAAGGCAATTTTTGCCTCTGTTGCCACTATGGCAGATTATATAACAGAACACCGCAAATAAGAAGAAAGTGGAAGTCGTTGTCACTGGTCTGGGTATCGTCTCTGCGATAGGCAGTAACAAGGAAGAGACATCAGAGTCGCTTCTTGCCTGCCGGTCAGGCATTGGCATGTTGCACCATCTACAGACTACTCACACCCATATACCCTGTGCAGAGGTAAAGATGAGTGATGAGGAGATGAAGAGAGGTCTTGGCATAGGCTCAGAAGAGATAATAACGCGCACATCTTTGCTTGGCATAACAGCTGTTGATGAAGCAATAAGGCATGCCAGGCTGGTTCCCGACAGGAGATTAAGGATAGGTTTTATATCAGGCACAACCGTTGGAGGTATGGAGAAGAGCGAGCTTTATTACACTGACTTCGTAAGTAACGACAGCCACAGCGAGTACATTGATGCCCATGATTGCGGCGCATGCTCTGAGAAGATAGCAGATTATTTTGGCTTCTTTGATTATATCTCTACCATATCAACTGCCTGTTCCTCTGCTGCAAATGCGATTATTCTCGGCACCACACTCATCAGAAGGGGTATACTTGACATTGTTATTGCAGGTGGATCAGAGTGTCTTACCAAGTTTCATCTGAACGGGTTTAACACACTTATGATACTAGACTCAGAGCCATGCAAACCCTTTGATGATCTACGGGCAGGTATAAACCTTGGAGAAGGAGCCGGATACCTGGTACTTGAGTCAGCTACCACAGCCGAAGCCAGAAAAATAACACCTTTATGCAGGGTTGCAGGTTATGGTAATGCCTGTGATGCATATCATCAGACAGCCTCTTCTCCTGAAGGACGCGGAGCTATCCTTGCAATACGCCAGGCACTGGAGATGGCGGGACTGAGAACAGATGAGATAGATTACATAAATGCTCATGGCACCGGCACAGGTAATAACGACCTTTCAGAGGCACAGGCTCTGGTAACTGTCTTCGGAGAGTCACTTCCCCCATTCAGCTCTACAAAACCATTTACAGGTCACACAACAAGTGCAGCAGGTAGTATCGAGGCAATAATATCCATCCTGGCAATGAAACAGGGCTTCATACCTCCTAATCTTAACTTTTCAGTACCAATGAAAGAGCTCCCTGTCATCCCGACATCTGAACTGATAGATGGACTGACACTTAATAATGTCCTCTCTAACTCATTTGGCTTTGGAGGCAACAACTCCACGGTTATCTTCTCCACCAAATGAAAAAAAACTAAGCATGCCCGTTTATATCACAGGAACAGGTAATATATCAGTACAGCCTACTGCAACAACAGAAGGCTTTCCTGAGTTTATGACACACCAGACAAGATATGCGAGGTGCATTGAACCATCATGGGCAGAGTTCATAGCCCCGATGGAAGCCAGACGCATGAGCTCAATAATAAAAAGAGCCATAGCCTCAACACAGATGGCATTAACACAGTCAGGAATAAAGATCCCTGATGCCATTATTACCGGTACCGGACTTGGCTGCATTGAAGACACCGAGAAATTTCTAACTTCAATGATAGCTGAGAATGAAAGATTTCTTAAACCTACTTACTTCATCCACTCTACCCATAACACTATAAGCTCACAGATAGCTATCCGCCTTAGTTGCAATGGTTATAACAACACATTTGTACACCGTGGCATATCTTTTGAACTGGCACTCCATGATGCTATGCTTATGTTTATGGAGGGGAAAATCGGTTCTGCAATAGTAGGTGGTCATGACGAGATGACACCGGCATACTTCAGCCTGCTTGACAGAGTAGGTTACTGGAAGAAAGAAGCGGCAAACACTATGTCATTATCACATTCTACCACGCCGGGATCAGTAGCAGGCGAAGGAAGCATCAGCTTTATGCTGTCAGATAAAAAAACAGCATCATCGATGGCAGAGATAAAAGCTGTTGATACATTCTATAATGGGTCAGGAACAGTAAATCTGACCCGGAGAATTGAAACATTCCTGTCAGAGAACGGGCTGAGGCCATCTGACATTGATCTGCTGATGATGGGCTTAAATGGAGATGTAAATGACAATAATATCTATTTTTCTGTGGCTGACACACTATTCGGCAATAAATTAACCGGATGGTATAAACACATGTCACTCGAATACTTCTCCTCCCCTGCATTCGGCATGTGGGTGTCTGCATTGTCACTTCAGAAGAAACAGCTGCCAGATGATTTCATACTCAGAGGCACTTCTAAGGGTGATTTAAAAAACATCCTTCTCTATAACCACTTCAGAAACAGAAATCATTCACTGATATTACTGACATCATGTTAAGACTGATACTATTATCAACTATACAGAGTTTCTTCCTTATGCTGTCACAGGTGTTTCTGAAGAAAACAATGAACCTTACCGGGAACGCTTCGTTCACCTGGAGCTATATCAAAAGTCTGTTTACATGCTATCAGTTTGCCCTCTCAGGCGCATCTATTGCTGTGGCTACAATACTATGGATGTATATTATCAAAAACTATCCGTTCAGCCAGGCATATCCACTGATCAGCATGAGCTACGTCTTTGGACTTATCGCTGCTGTTTTTATATTCAATGAGAGTGTTCCTGTAACCAGATGGATAGGAGTGGCCTTAATAATAGTAGGTGTAGTGTTCATTGCCAGACAATAATATGAAAAGATCAGCAGCTATATTGACATTGATAATTGTCTCCGCAATGACACAATTATCAGCACAGAAAAATGAGTTCACAGCCCTGGAGTCAGCTAATGCAGAACTGTTCAGAAAGAATCTTTATGAAGCCTCAGAGAAGATAAACACTCTTGAGTGCTCTTTTACGCAAAAACAAAACCTCTCACTGCTTGCTGAAGAGATATCCTCTGCCGGGAAAATGACATTCAGAAAACCAGACCAGCTCCTTTGGGAATACAGCTCTCCCTATGAGTTTCTCTTTCTGATGAACGGCGGAAAGATAATCACCAGAAGCAATGGCCGTACTACCACTATAGATTCAGGATCAAGTCCCTTAATGAAGGAACTCTGCAAAATAATGATAGCAGGTCTTCGCGGCGACACCAAAAGCCTCGAGACAAGTTTTACCACCAGCTACCTGAGCGACGGAAGAGTGGTCAGGATAAGCATGCTACCAAAAAATAAGAGTCTGGCATCAATATTCAAAAAGATAGATCTAACCTTTGATGCATCCACTTTTCTTGTGTCATCTATTGAAATGAGTGAACCATCAGGTGATAATACCACAATTTTTATAAATAATATAAAAATCAATAGTGTTGTAAATGATGCGGTATTTAATATTCATTAGTCTGGCATCTCTCCTCATATCCTGTTCCGGGAAAGTGGCACCATCGGGGTCAGCTACATTATACACGGGTGGGAATGCATCTGATGATAACAAAGCTCATTTTTACCGTACCACAATTGATTTTGGCACTAATCATATCACTGGCCTTATGATTGTAAAGATATCACCTGATATGAGTGTCAGGGGCAGCTTTACCAATGAATTCGGAGTTAAGGGATTTGACTTTATCTCGAAAGAGGGACGGACACAATTGATCTATCTAATGCCCATGCTTGACAAAATATTCATAAGGAAGGTATTGAAAAGAGATATTTCGTTATTGTCAGATTATGGTTTTAAGGAAATCAGAGATAAGACACTCAAAGAGATAAAGACTATTGACATCACAGGTAAAAAGGCCGGAATCACAACCTCTGATGAGAAAATTGTGCTGGAAGACATCAGATACAAAGTGAAAATTGAACTTATCGCCATTAATAAAGATGAACAACAGAAAGAAGCTATTCAATGATCTTTACCGGGTTCTGAAACTGCATGATAAGGGTGATGATAGTTTCACAGCAACCATTGAGCTCAATGCTTCTCACTCTGTTTACGAGGTGCATTTTCCGGGGAACCCTATAACCCCTGGTGCATGCATTATACAGATTATTACAGAGATACTCTCAGATCATCTCTCCAAAGATTTGATACTCTGTAAAGCAAAAAACATAAAGTTCATTAATCTCATCAATCCATCAGAAAACAGCATTATAGATCTTATCTTTAAGATAACCAAAACAGGAGAGAGAGAAGTGAATGTGTCTGTAAATGTATGTAGTACAGACTTTTCATTTGTAAAGATTACAGCTGCATTCAGAGAACAGTGCAATGAAAGATAACACAAACGTACTGAAATACTGTGTGATAATACCAACCTATAACCATTGTGATGAGTTGGTGAATGTTATCAGATCGGTACAGGAGATAACCGGTAATATCATTGTGGTAAATGATGGTTCTACTGATGATACAGCTGATGTGTTATCATCTTTAACCGGCATTAAAACAATAAGCTATACTGTAAATAAGGGTAAGGGTTATGCACTTAAGATGGGGTTTCACGAGGCATTCAGGAATGGATTTGATTACGCCGTCACAATTGATTCTGACGGTCAGCACAGGGCAGAAGAGATAACCGCCTTCACCAGTGAGATAAAGGAACACTGTGGGGCAATTGTTGTCGGCGCCAGAAACCTGATGGCTGACAATATGCCAGGTAAAAACAGCTTTGCAAATAATTTCTCCAACTTCTGGTTCAGGCTTCAGACTGGCATATCTCTGCCTGACACTCAGTCAGGGTTCAGAATCTACCCATTAGAGAAGGTCACAAACATCAGAACTCTTTCCGGAAGATATGAATATGAACTTGAAGTACTCGTCAGGATGTCATGGATGGGAGTGCCGGTAAGATCAATACCTGTTTCTGTTATCTATAAGCCAGGTAAGGAAAGGACAACACATTTCAGACCTTTTACTGATTTTGCCCGCATATCGGTTTTGAACACCATACTCACTTTGGTCGCTATTTTGGTGATTAAACCACGAAATTTGCTTCTCAGACTCTTTAGATTTAATATTAAGAAATAACTTCATAATGGAGAGACTTTTTTTAGCCATACACCGGTTTCTGATGAAGAGAAGAGTAAGCTTCTTTATTATTCTTTTTACCATTACCGTGTTAATGACATGGATTGCTTCTTCAATTAATCTTAATGAGGATGTATCGGATTTTATGCCCGACAATAATGAGGCTGAAAGGATAAACTTTGTAAACAATAACATTGCTCTTTCTGAAAAAATAATAATCAGTATCTCTTATTCTGACACTTCATTATACGCATCCGATGGGGACCTTTTCAATCGTGCCGACCAGCTTGTCGATTCTATCAGGAGCAAAGGCGGAGAACATATCGATGATATCTTTTATAAGGTTGATGATGAAAAGACATTTAATGTTGGCTCTTTCATTATGCGCAACATGCCATATTATCTTGACGTGTCAGATTATCAGCATATTGATACTGCAATAACATCAGAGAGAATATTGTCTGCCCTCAATAATGACAGGAAGATTCTTGTATCACCGGCAGGTTATGCCATTAAAAAGATGCTTACCTATGACCCGCTGCATCTTTCAGGTAAGGCACTAAACCGTTTAACAGCGTTTCAGGTTGATAAAGTATATAATATTGAAAGTGGATATATCCTGTCAAAAGACAGGAAAAGCCTTTTCATTTTTGTCTCTTCAGTCCATCCCGTAAGTGAGACCGCAAAAAACAAAGAACTGGTAAATGCTCTTCAGGAGAGTTACAGGGATGTGGCAGAGGAGTCATCAAACACGATCAGGATATCAAGTTTTGGAGCCATCGATGTAGGTGTAACAAATGCCACACAGATAAGAAAAGACAGTTATCTCTCAATTATGATCTCTGTCTGCCTTATTATCATCCTTCTGGGGCTATACTTCCGAAAACCGGCTCCCTTATTTCTGATAATCTTCCCCGTCATATTCGGGGGTGTCTTTTCTATTGCTCTTCTGTGCCTTTTCAAAGGAGCTATCTCCTCGATAGCCATTGGAGCCGGCTCCGCTATCTTTGGCATTGCGCTTAACTACTCTCTTCACTTCTTTGTGCATCTTAAGGAGCATGGAGGTACCGAATCGACGATACGGGACCTCTCCTCCCCCATGGTCACAGGAAGCATTACCACAGTCGGCGCTTTCCTCAGTCTGATGATTCTTTCTTCTGATGCCATGCATGACTTCGGGCTCTTTGCAGCGCTGACACTCCTGGGCTCACTCCTCTTTGTTCTGATTGCATTGCCCCTTTTCCCGGGACTGAATAAAATATCTGAACATGGGGGTAAAACCAACCGTAATACCATTTGGGAGAGACTGTCTGAATACAGACCTGAAAACAAAAAATACATGGTGCTGGTTACTGTGATCCTGACACTAATTCTGCTCTATTTCTCAGGCAGTGTAAAGTTCGAAAGCGACCTCAGCAAGATAAACTACATGACCCGCGATCAAAGAGAGTCATTTAATGAACTAAGTGAGTTCACAACCCTGACACGTGAAACAACATACCTTATTACCGAAGGAAAAGATATCTACACCGCACTCAGGAACTATGAGCGTAACGAATTAATTATTGACAGTCTTGTCAATGCCGGAACTATAAAAGGATATCTGGGAGTAGGATCAGGACTGCTGTCTGACTCATTGCAGAAGATAAAAGCGGCCAGGTGGAACAGCTACTGGAGTGAGAAAAAACAACCAGTGCGACAACTCATCAAAAAATATGGTCATGAGGCTGGCTTCAGCGACAACTCCTTCAACCCTTTCACTGAATTGATTGATTCGACAATAACGATACAACCATTTGATCATTTCTCAATAATTGCTGAATCAATGTTCAGGGACCTGCTGATAATAAAAGACGGAAGATCAATGGTTATAACCATGTTGTATACTGACCCTTCTGTCTCTTTTAATCCTGACATAATAACATCACGTTACCCTGACACCTTTGTTTATGACCGCAAAAACATTGCAGACTCGCTGGTTTCATCACTGATAAATGACTTCAATAAGGTATTATGGATATGCGGACTCATTGTCATTATCTTCCTGACAATATCCTTTGGCCGCATTGAGCTGAGTCTTATTGCCTTTGTCCCGATGGCTGTCAGCTGGATATGGATCTTAGGCATAATGAGTATCTTCAATATTAGTTTTAATGTGGTAAATGTCATTCTTGCCACCTTTATTTTTGGTTTGGGTGATGATTACAGCATTTTCATCACAGAGGGGCTGATGAAAGATTACTCACACCGTACAGCCATGCTTAAGTCTTATAAAAGCGCTGTGCTTCTTTCAGCCATGACTATGTTTATTGGTATTGGCACCCTGGTATTTGCCCGTCATCCGGCTATGAAATCGCTGGCCATAGTAACAATAATAGGTATGACATCGGTAGTTATTATCTCTTTCATCACTGCTCCATACCTGTTTAACTCACTGATAAAAAAGAGAGGGGCTAACAGAATGATCCCCGTCACATTCAGAAACCTGGCAAACACAATATTCTCATTCACCGTATTCCTTTTAGGTAGTCTCGCTCTCACAATAAGCGGATTTGTGCTTCTGAAGATATTAAGACCATCACCAAAGAACAAGCTCAGATTTCACAAACACCTGTCTGATATATCACGGTTCGTGGTATATAGGATACCCGGGGTAAAAACAGAGGTCATAAATACCTCGGGAGAAGATTTCTCCAAACCTGCCATCATTATATGCAATCACCAGGCTCACATTGATCTTGTCTACATTATGATGCTCTCACCAAAGATCATTATACTGACAAACGAATGGGTCTGGAACTCACCCTTTTATGGCAAAATCGTAAAGTTTGCTGACTTCTATCCTGTTGCTGACGGCATTGAATCGAGTGTGGAGAGGCTTTCATCGCTGGTTGCGAATGGCTATTCCATCCTGGTTTTCCCGGAAGGGACACGATCAGAAGACTGCTCAATAAAAAGGTTTCATAAGGGGGCTTTTTACCTTGCCGAAAAGCTTCAGATTGATATAGTACCTCTGCTGATTCATGGTCTGGGACATGCTCTCCCCAAAAAGGAACTGTTATTGAGGAAAGGTCATTGCACTGTAAAAATCTTTGACCGCATATCTCCCAATGACAAAACCTTTGGTGACGATTATGTGTCAAAGTCAAAAGGTTTGCGCAGATTCTATCAGAGAGAGTACGGCAATCTTGCCAGAACAATCGAAGGGACCCGATACTGGAGTGACAAGGTCATCCATAATTACATTTACAAAGGGCTTGAGACAGAACTACTGGCCAGAAAAACAGTAAAAAGCAATATTACTCATAACCTTATTGCCCGCTTACCAGAGTCAGGGAACGCACTCTTTCTTAATTCAGGAGCTGGCACTATGACACTCCTTGCCTCATTGGTCAGGAAAGAACTGATAATTGATGCATTTGAAGAAGATGACGAGATGAGAATAATGGCTGAAAACTGTGTATCAGTCCCCTCTACCCTCAGATATCACAGTATAAAACCAGTTGGCAGTGGCTTTACCTATGATACCGTGGCATGGATTATCAGGGATATTGTCACACTTAAAACAGCAACTGACCACTATTCTGACAACCCGGGTCTGTATGCTGACAGTGAGATCATTATTGCACAAAACCAAATAAGAACAAACAAATGCAGCTTACCTGATGGCTGTATGGAAGAAGTGGTTAAATTTGCCGCTGCAGAAGGCTTTCATGTTGAAGAGATTGATGGCCTTATTATTCTGAAGAGATGAGACAGTATGATGTAATTATTATAGGTAGTGGTTTAGGTGGTCTTGTTTGCGGATATATACTAAGCAAAAATGGTTACAGGATAGGCATCTTCGAAAAGAATGACCAGATAGGAGGCTGCCTTCAGACATTCAGACGCAGGGGTCATAGTTTTGACACAGGAATGCATTATATAGGAAGCATGGAAGAGGGCCAGATACTCCATCGCTTCTTCAGATACCTTAACCTCCTCGACGATGTGAAACTGATGAAGCTTAATGAGGACGGCTTTGACAGGATATCTTTCAATGGTAAGGTATTCAATTACGCGATGGGATATGAAAACTTCATTGAGACCCTCTCATCAAGCTTTCCGGGAGAGAGAGATAACATTTCGGAGTACATAAACAAGATAAAAGATATTGCTGAGGCCTCACCACTCTACAATCTCAGAGAGATAAATGCGCCTACATTTATTGAGACATATTACATTAAGTCAAGCGCCAGCAGCTTTATTGAAAGCATCACCAGTAATGATGTATTGCGAAATGTACTTGCCGGCACTAACTCATTATATGCCGGTGTGCCAAATAAAACACCATTGTATATTCATGCGCTCATAAACAATTTTTATATCCAGAGTGCCTGGCGTATTGTCGGTGGAAGTGACAGTATAGCCAATAGCCTGGCAGCATCGATAAAGAAAAATGGCGGAGACATTTTTCCCGAATCGGAAGTGGTGAAAATAAACACAGACACAACAGCAGCAACAGCAATAGAGCTGAGCAACGGCGAAACTGTCAGAGGGAAATTTTTTATCTCCAACATTCATCCCCAGGCAACCATCGAGAAACTCCATACCTCAATGATAAGAAGAGCTTACAGGGAACGAATAAACTCACTGGAAAATACTATCTCAACCTTTACCCTATATCTTGTTTTCAAACCCGGCACAGTAGAATATCTCAATTACAATTACCATCATCACAGCACAGATAGCGTATGGGATGGTCAGGGCTATAGTGAATCAGACTGGCCCAGAAGCTTTCTATACATGCACCAGGCTGATAATGCTGAGATGAGTTATGCCTCTACCGCACAGGTGATAGCATATATGAATTATGACGATGTAGCCAGGTGGGAAAAGTCAGCTTCGGGGAAAAGAGATGCCGGGTATGACGAATTTAAAAAGAGAAAAGGCGAGAAGCTCCTGAATGAACTCGAGAAAGTCTTCCCGGGTATAGGGCAGAACATTGAAGCTTACTATACATCCACCCCTCTTACATATAAGGATTACACCTCCACAAAAGAAGGTTCAACATATGGCATCCTCAGAGATTGTAATTTTCCCACACAGACACTTGTGTCGCAACGGACAAAGATACCCAACCTCTATCTGACAGGACAGAATATAAACTCACATGGCATACTCGGTGTTACTATCGGAGCCATTATTACCTGTGCTGAGTTTCTTGGCATAAACAAAATAATCAAAGAAATAAACGAATAGACAATATGAATTTCAGACTTATATACCCCAAATGGCATAAACTTGAGGAACAGACAACATTTAATCTTCCACCTCACGGGCCAGTTGTCTTTGCAGCATCTCTACCCGACTATGTAAACGTAAGTTTTACCGATGAGAATCTGCAGGAAATCGATTTTGAAGAGGATACTGATTTTGTAGGCATCTCAATGATGCTGACTACGCAGGTAAAAAGAGGCTGGCAGATTGCTGATGAGTTTCGCAAACGAGGTAAAAAGGTGATTTTTGGAGGAATATCGACCATGCTCCATGCAGAAGAGACAATGGAACATGCTGATTCAGTTTTTCTTGGCGAATCAGAAGGAAGAATGGAGGAG
>QKCK01000363.1 GCA_003245695.1 Bacteroidota bacterium
CCACATGATAGCCTTTTTTCACTGCCAGTTGCAGCGCATATCCATCGCGAAGGTTCACAGAGCGTAAAGGTACACCAAAGACTGACAATGGTATTGTCTGGGTTGAAAGAACCCCGTCAATATCAAAAATAAATGCCTTTACATGCTGTAGTCCTTCTTTAAAATTTGTCATTTTTTTCTGTGTTATAACGGTTCATTATCATATTGCTAACCTGTTCGTACAGGTCATGATATTCCGGGTTGAAAGATAATAATTCAAGTTGACTTCTGATAGTGTTCATATCACCCCGACGTGCCGGTCCTGTTTGTGCATTTTCTGGTCCGAGGGCAACAGCCTTGCCTACGGTCTCCTTTATCAATGGATGCAATACTCCGGGATTAAACTCTGCGTGACGCACCAACTCAGAAGCAATGGTAAGCATAAAATCAGGGAAGTTACAGGCAAAGACAGCTGCTAAATGAAGATATCTTCGTCTTTCTGAGACACACTGGTGAGCTGAACTTCCCACAAGAAGTGCCAGTTGATTCAATACTTCCATAGTCTGTTCATCTGTGGCTTCAATGAAAAATGGCACTGCTTTCATGTTCACCTCACGTCCTCTGGTGAATGTTTGCAAGGGATATAGCACACCTGCATTATCTGATCGTCCTAAAACACTCATTGCAACACTTCCGGCTGTATGAACAATAATGGTTTCGTCACTGCATTTTAATGCCCTGGCTACCTCTCCTACCGACTCATCATTTACAGCAATTATTATAATATCGGTATCATCTGAAAATTGATAGCCATTGCTGGCAACAGCCCCGATTTTTGAGGCAAGTGCATCAGCACTTACACCGCTTAGTGATGTCACGGTCTTTATGCGCTGGTTCTTTCTGTAAAGAGCCACAGCAAGGGCTTCAGCTACGTTTCCTGCCCCTATAAATGATATATTAAGGTTACTTTTCATCCGTCTCTCTTTTCCCTGATCCCAAATTAAAGCTATTTTTCCTAGCATCAAAAAAAGAGAGGCGCAGATTATTGCGCCTCTCTTTTATAATATGTTAAACATTAAGCCTGAGCTGTAGGACCACCAAAGGTCACAGGTGGTATTGCCGGACCAGAGTTAACCTCTCTTATAGGGCCATTAACTGCCTCATACTTCGAGATATTATCCTGCAATGCTGCTACAAGCCGCTTTGCATGTTCCGGTGTAAGTATAATACGTGACTTAACCTGCGCTTTGGGAACGCCTGGCATCACTCTTATAAAATCCACGACAAATTCAGCTGGTGAATGTGTTATCACTGCCAGATTTGAGTATACACCCTGTGCTACCTCTTCGTTGAGCTCAATGCTCAATTGTCCCTGATTTTTAAGATCTGCCATAGCCTTTCTTTGTTATTCCTGCTCTACTTCTCTTGTCCTCTGTGATGAATGCATCATGTTTTCAAAATCCTCAAGCGAGCCAACAACAATGTTATTGTACTCCCTCAGACCTGTACCTGCAGGTATGAGGTGACCAACAATCACATTCTCCTTCAGCCCCTCAAGGAAGTCTACTTTACCAAGTATAGCTGCCTCATTAAGCACCTTTGTTGTCTCCTGGAATGATGCTGCTGAGAAGAAACTGTTTGTCTGAAGTGCTGCACGGGTAATACCCTGTAACACCTGTTGTGAAGTTGCCGGCATAGCATCTTTTGCTTCTATAACCTTTAGGTCACGACGTTTCAGAAGTGAGTTCTCATCTCTCAGTTTCCTGGCAGTAATTATCTGACCTGGTTTAACATTAGGACTATCACCAGCGCTGATAACTATCTTTTTGCCAAAGATCCAATCATTCTCATCCATGAACTCAAGCTTATCAACAACCTGACGTTCAAGGAATTTGGTATCTCCCGGATCGATGATCTCTACCTTACGCATCATCTGACGAACTATAGTTTCAAAGTGTTTGTCATTGATCTTCACACCCTGAAGACGATATACCTCCTGGATCTCATTTACGATATACTCCTGTACCTTGGTAGGACCCTTGATTGCAAGAATGTCAGAAGGAGTTATTGCACCATCGGAAAGAGGTGTTCCAGCTCTTACATAGTCATTCTCCTGAACAAGTATCTGTTTTGAAAGAGGAACGAGATATTTCTTGGTCTCACCTGTCTTTGATGTAATGGATATCTCTCTGTTACCTCTTTTTATCTTGCCGTACGCTACCTCACCGTCAATCTCAGTAACGATTGCAGGGTTAGATGGATTACGGGCTTCAAAGAGTTCAGTAACGCGTGGAAGACCACCGGTGATATCCCCAGATTTGCCAATAGCTCTTGGTATCTTTACAAGTATGTCACCTGCATCAACAAGCTTATTTATATCGGTTACAAGGTGAGCGCCAACAGGAAGGTTATATGATTTTATCTCAACACCTTCTGCCGACATTATCTTGATGGTAGGGTTCTTGGTTTTGTCCCGGCTCTCAATTATCACCTTCTCCTTGAAACCAGTCTGCTCATCTGACTCTTCCCTGAATGTGATACCTTCAAGAAGGTGTTCAAAAGCAACCTTTCCTGATACCTCAGAGATAATAACTGCATTGAACGGATCCCATTCGCAAATCAGATCACCCTTCTGCACCTCGGCATTAGGTTTGATATACAATTTACTTCCATAAGGTATTGTATGAGTAGTCAGTGCAATGCCTGTTTTCTTGTCAACGATACGGAGTTCTGCCAGACGTCCGATAACAACGTCTATCATGCCTTTATCGGCATCATTCTTAACAACAGCACGAAGCTCATCAATTACTGCAATACCACCATATTTGGCAATAAGGCTTGACTCAGTTGTTATATTTGATGCAGTACCTCCGACGTGGAATGTACGAAGAGTAAGCTGTGTACCTGGTTCACCGATACTCTGAGCGGCTATAACACCAACAGCCTCGCCTTTCTGTACCATGCGTCCTGTTGCAAGGTTACGACCATAACATTTTGCACACACACCCTTCTTTGACTCACAGGTGAGTACAGAACGTATCTCAACTGACTCAATAGGTGACTGATCAATCCGGTCAGCTACCTCTTCAGTTATTTCGTCCCCGGCGGCAACGATAAGCTCGCCGGTAAGTGGATTATAAATATCATGAACTGTGGTACGACCAAGTATCCTCTCATATAGTGACTCAACTATCTCCTCATTGTTCTTTATTGCTGTAGCAACCAGACCTCTGAGGGTACCGCAATCCTCTTCATTTATGATAACATCCTGCGATACATCCACCAATCTACGGGTAAGGTAACCAGCATCAGCAGTCTTAAGTGCAGTATCAGCAAGACCTTTACGTGCACCGTGAGTTGAAATAAAGTATTCAAGTACTGACAGCCCTTCTTTAAAGTTAGAAAGAATAGGGTTTTCGATGATCTCTGATCCTGTAGCACCTGACTTCTGAGGTTTGGCCATAAGACCCCTCATACCAGAGAGCTGACGTATCTGTTCCTTTGATCCCCTGGCGCCTGAGTCAAGCATCATATAAACTGAGTTGAAACCCTGCTTGTCAGTCGAAAGCTGTTTCATCAGACTCTGTGTAAGGCGTGCATTTACATGGGTCCAGATATCAATGATCTGGTTGTATCTTTCGTTGTTGGTAATGAAACCCATGCTGTAGTTAGATACAACCTCGTCAACCTGTTCGTATCCCTCCTGAACAAACATCTCCTTCTCCCTTGGGATGATTACATCATCAAGGTTGAATGAAAGACCCCCGGTGAAGGCCATACGGAATCCAAGGCTCTTAATAGCATCGAGGAAGTCTGCTGCTTTTGCAGTACCGGCTTTCTTGAGAACATTACCTATTATATCCCTCAGAGATTTCTTGGTAAGAATCTCATTCAGATATCCTACCTCTTCCGGAACATATTCATTAAAGATAACACGTCCGACAGTTGTCTCGATCAGGTGATTTACCTTCTCACCGTCAACCATATCATCTACTTTGACCTTTATTAAGGCATGAAGGTCTACCTTATTCTCGTTATATGCAATGTTAACCTCCTCAGGTGAGTAGAATACAGTACCCTCGCCCTTCACTTTTATCTCCTCTGTGCTCTTACGGGCTTTGGTGATATAATAAAGTCCCAAAACCATATCCTGTGATGGAACGGTAATAGGAGCTCCGTTGGCGGGGTTAAGAATGTTATGAGATGCAAGCATCAGCATCTGTGCTTCAAGCACTGCTGCATTGCCAAGAGGAAGGTGAACCGCCATCTGGTCACCATCGAAGTCAGCATTGAATGCTGTACATACCAGTGGATGGAGCTGTATTGCCTTTCCTTCTATCAGTTTTGGCTGAAAAGCCTGAATACCTAACCTGTGAAGTGTCGGGGCACGGTTCAATAATACAGGATGTCCTTTGAGTACATTCTCAAGTATATCCCATACTACAGGATCTTTGCGGTCTACAATTTTCTTTGCACTCTTTACCGTCTTAACAATGCCGCGCTCAATAAGCTTGCGGATGACAAAAGGCTTATAAAGCTCAGCTGCCATATCCTTCGGAAGGCCGCACTCATGAAGCCTCAGCTCAGGACCTACCACAATAACAGAACGGGCAGAGTAGTCAACTCTCTTACCAAGGAGGTTCTGACGGAACCTACCCTGTTTCCCCTTAAGACTGTCTGAAAGTGACTTCAATGGTCTGTTGGCGTCTGTCTTTACAGCATTTGCCTTGCGTGAGTTATCAAACAGTGAGTCAACTGCCTCCTGTAACATTCTCTTTTCATTACGGAGAATGACCTCAGGAGCCTTTATTTCAATAAGACGTTTCAGCCTGTTGTTCCGAATGATCACCCTGCGGTATAGGTCATTGAGATCGCTTGTTGCAAAACGACCGCCATCAAGGGGAACAAGAGGTCTCAGTTCAGGAGGTATGACAGGTACTATCTTTACTATCATCCATTCAGGTCTGTTGACATTCTTTGATTCCCTGAATGCTTCAACAACCTGAAGACGTTTCAGTGCCTCACTCTTACGCTGCTGTGAAGTCTCAGTGTTTGCACGGTGACGAAGTGAATATGACAACTCATCAAGGTCAAGCTTGGCAAGAAGTTTATAGAGAGCCTCGGCACCCATCTCTGCAACAAATTTATCAGGATGGTCATCATCCAGATACTGATTCTCTTTCGGGAGAGACTCAATTATCTCGATATATTCTTCTTCTGAAAGAAAATCAAGATACTTAACTCCGTCAACAGCTTTTACACCTGGGTTTATCACAACATATCTCTCATAGTAGATTATGCTGTCAAGTTTTTTTGTGGGGAGACCTAAAAGATACCCTATTTTATTTGGGAGTGATCTGAAATACCAAATATGAGCCACTGGAACGACAAGTGATATGTGTCCCATTCTCTCGCGACGCACTTTCTTTTCAGTTACTTCAACACCGCAGCGGTCGCATACGATGCCCTTATATCTGATTCTCTTGTACTTACCACAGTGGCATTCATAATCTTTTACCGGTCCGAAAATTCTTTCGCAGAAAAGACCATCGCGCTCAGGCTTGTAAGTACGGTAGTTGATTGTCTCCGGTTTCAGGACTTCTCCACTCGACTTATCAAGTATCTCCTCAGGCGAAGCCAGTCCTATAGAAATCTTCGTATAGCTGGTCTTCTGTTTATTATCCCTTCTGAATGACATATGTTATTTTCTTTTTTACAGTTTATAGAACGCTTTTCTTACTCAAGGTTAATGCTAAGGCCAAGTCCTCTCAGCTCATGCAGCAATACATTGAGTGATTCGGGGATACCTGCCATAGGCATTGGTTCACCTTTGACGATAGCCTCATAAGCTTTCGCCCTGCCGATTACATCGTCACTCTTAATGGTAAGAATCTCCTGGAGAATGTGAGCAGCACCGAATGCTTCCAGAGCCCATACCTCCATCTCACCGAAACGCTGACCACCAAACTGTGCTTTACCTCCTAATGGCTGCTGTGTTATGAGTGAATAAGGTCCTATTGATCTGGCATGCATCTTATCATCAACCATATGGCCCAGTTTAAGCATATAAATAATACCTACTGTAGCTGGCTGGTCAAAACGCTCGCCTGTACCACCGTCATAAAGATATGTTGTACCATTACGAGGCACACCGGCTTTGTTCGTATATTCGTTAATCTGTTCAAGTGTTGCACCATCAAAGATAGGTGTGGCGAATTTCATACCCAGTTCTTTTCCTGCCCAACCAAGTACAGTTTCATATATCTGTCCGAGGTTCATACGCGAAGGCACTCCAAGAGGATTAAGGACTATATCAACAGGTGTCCCGTCAGCAAGGAATGGCATATCTTCAGCACGTACAATACGTGCAACTATACCCTTATTACCGTGACGGCCTGCCATCTTGTCACCTACTCTTATCTTTCTCTTCTTTGCAATGTATACCTTTGCAAGTCTTACGATACCTGCAGGAAGTTCATCGCCGATAGTGATGTTATACCTCTTACGCTTATATACACCATCAATCTCCTTATACTTAATGATATAGTTATGAAGAAGCTGTTTGATGCTATCGTTCTTCTTCTTATCAGTAGTCCATTTATTTGGATTGATGTTCAGATAGTCGATTTCCTGAAGCTGTTTGAGAGTAAATTTGGCTCCCTTGGCAATTACATCAACATTGAGATAATCTTTCACTCCCTGTGATGTTTTACCGTTGACAAGAATAAAGAGTTTGTCAACAAGGCGTGCTTTGAGTTCATCAACGGCTCTGTTGAAATCAGCGTCAATCTTGTCAAGAAGAGGCTTCTCTGCGGCTTTTGCCTTGCGGTCCTTAATTGCTCTTGTGAAGAGTTTCTTGTCTATCACCACACCTTCGAGTGAAGGGCCAGCCTTTAGAGAGGCATCCTTTACATCGCCGGCTTTGTCACCGAAGATAGCCCTGAGAAGTTTCTCTTCAGGTGAAGGATCTGACTCACCTTTAGGAGTTATCTTACCGATAAGGATATCACCTGGTCTGATCTGTGCACCAATACGTATAAGACCGTTCTCATCAAGATTCTTTGTTGCCTCCTCGCTCACGTTCGGTATGTCTGATGTAAGCTCTTCCATACCACGCTTTGTATCTCGAACCTCAAGCAGGTATTCGTCAATATGAACAGAGGTAAAAATATCCTGTTGAACAACCTTTTCACTTAGTACAATAGCATCCTCGAAGTTATATCCTTTCCATGGCATGAAAGCCACTTTCAGGTTACGTCCGAGAGCCAGTTCACCGCTCTGGGTTCCATAACCTTCAGTAAGAACCTGTCCTTTTGATACTCTCTCACCCTTTCTTACTATAGGAGTAAGATTTATACAGGTGCTCTGGTTTGTTTTATGATATTTAGGAAGCGGGTAACGCTTAATGTCATCATCAAAGCTCACAAACTTTTCCTCATCGGTGCGTGTATAGCGGATTACTATTTCGTTAGCATCAACATACTCAACCACACCATCACCTTCAGCAACAACAAGTATTCTTGAGTCTTTTATCACCTGGGCTTCAAGTCCTGTTCCCACAATAGGAGCCTGTGGCCTCATAAGAGGCACTGCCTGACGCATCATGTTTGAACCCATGAGAGCACGGTTTGCATCGTCATGTTCCAGGAATGGGATGAGTGATGCTGCTATTGAGGCTATCTGGTTAGGAGCAACATCCATAAGGTCTACCTTATCAACCTCTTCATAAGGATAGTCTGCTGCCAGTCGTGATTTTGCCCTTGGGTTGACAAACTTGCCGTTGTCATGAAGTGGAGCATTTGCCTGAGCAATAGTGCTGTTCTCTTCATCCTCAGCACTAAGCCATATAACACCCTCTTCAGTCAGGTCAACAATACCTTCATTAACCTTACGATATGGTGTTTCAATGAATCCAAGATTATCAATCTTTGCAAATACACAAAGAGAAGATATAAGACCAATGTTCGGACCTTCAGGTGTTTCAATAGGACAGAGGCGTCCATAATGGGTATAGTGTACGTCACGAACCTCGAAGCCGGCTCTCTCACGTGAAAGACCTCCAGGGCCAAGGGCTGAGAGACGGCGTTTATGAGTCATCTCTGCCAATGGGTTTGTCTGGTCCATAAACTGTGACAGCTGGTTGGTACCAAAGAACGAGTTTATTACCGAGGAGAGTGTCTTTGAGTTAATAAGGTCAACAGGTGTGAAGACCTCGTTATCTCTTACGTTCATACGCTCACGTATTGTTCTTGCCATACGTGCAAGACCCACGCTGAACTGTGCTGAGAGCTGTTCTCCGACAGTACGTACTCTACGGTTACTGAGGTGGTCGATATCGTCAACATCAGTTTTTGAGTTGATAAGCTCAATAAGGTATCTGATAATAGCAATGATATCTTCTCTGGTAAGTATCTTTGTCGACATTTCTATATCGAGGTTGAGTTTCCTGTTAATACGGAATCTTCCTACCTCGCCAAGGTCATATCGTTTATCTGAGAAAAAGAGTTTATCGATAACGTCACGTGCGGTAGCCTCATCTGGTGGTTCGGCATTACGCAGCTGGCGGTAAATATAGATAACAGCCTCTTTTTCGGAGTTGCAGGGGTCTTTCTGCAGAGTATTATAAATGATCGCAAAGTCAGAAAGTGAGAAGTCTTCCCTGTGAATAAGAATAGACTTGGCACCTGAGTCAACTATGAGATCAATGTGGTCATTTTCTATTACGGTCTCGCGGTCAAGTACTACCTCATTTCGTTCGATAGAAACAACCTCACCGGTATCTTCGTCAACGAAGTCTTCCACCCATGTGCGGAGCACTCTGGCGGCAAGTTTACGACCGATAAGCTTTTTAAGGTTTACTTTTGAGACCTTATGTTCTTCAGCAAGATTAAATATTTCAAGGATATCTTTGTCAGCTTCAAAGCCTATAGCCCTCAGCAGGGTAGTGACCGGCAGTTTCTTTTTACGGTCGATATAGGCATACATCACATTGTTGATGTCAGTAGCGAACTCAATCCATGAGCCCTTGAAAGGGATGATACGTGCTGAGTATAATTTGGTACCGTTGGCATGGACGCTCTGGCCGAAGAATACGCCCGGAGAGCGGTGTAACTGTGAGACAACGACTCTCTCAGCGCCGTTAATAACGAATGTTCCGCGTTCAGTCATATAGGGTATCACACCAAGATATACATCCTGAATTACGGTATCAAAGTCCTCATGCTCCGGATCGGTACAATAGAGCTTCAGTTTTGCCTTTAGAGGGACACTGAAGGTAAGGCCACGTTCAATACACTCATCGATAGTGTATCTGGGTGGATCGATAGAGTAATCGAGGAACTCCAGAACGAAGTTATTTCTTGTGTCGGTTATAGGGAAGTTTTCCATGAAGACCTGATAAAGGCCCTCCCTTCTCCTGTTCTCGGGTGTAGTGCCAAGCTGAAAGAACTCAGCAAAAGATTTCAACTGAATCTCAAGAAAATCAGGATATTCAAGCTGATTTTTCTTGGATGCGAAACTGATTCGTTCGTTATTTTTTGAGGACATCTATGTTAGGATTAATTGAACTTATATTAAAACAACAAAAAGGCTTAGTCCCGCCAAGCGGGACTAAACCTATAACCCGGCAATCAGGTATAACTTATTTAAGTTCAACTTCAGCTCCTGATTCTTCTAATTGTTTCTTAATGTCTTCAGCTTCTTCCTTGGTGCAGCCTTCTTTTACTGCGCCAGGAGCGGAATCAACAAGTGCTTTGGCTTCTTTAAGACCGAGGCCTGTAATATCTTTAACAAGCTTAACGATCTGAAGTTTCTGTCCACCTGCATTCTTGAGTATTACATCAAAGCTGGTTTTTTCAGCAGCAGCGGGAGCAGCGTCACCACCGGCTGCAGGAGCAGCAACAGCAACAGCTGCAGCAGCAGGCTCAATGCCATACTCCTCTTTCAGTATTTTAGCAAGTTCATTAACCTCTTTAACTGTAAGGTTTACTAACTCTTCTGCAAATTTCTTGAGATCTGCCATTTTATAAAATTTTTGTTTTGTTTAACTAATTAAAAACTACTTGTTTGACAGTGTTTCGAGGACACCGTGAATTTTGGTACCACCCGACTGCAGAGCAGAAACGACGTTCTGTGCAGGTGACTGAAGGAGTCCGATAACCTCGCCGATAAGTTCCTCTCTTGACTTAAGTGCAACAAGCACATCAATGAGGTTATCACTTGCGGTATAGACGCACTCTTCAATGAAGGCCCCTTTAACAAGTGGCTTCGGGTGTGATTTGCGGAACTCCTTAATAAGTTTAGCAGGAGCATTTCCGCTATTTGAAAACATAACAGCAGTTGTTCCCTTAAGTGCAGGAAAGAGTTCCCCGCAGTCCAGGTTTGCCTGCTCCATTGCTCTCTTAAGCAGTGTGTTTTTTACAACAACCAGTTTTATCTGGTTTTCAAAACACTTTCTTCTAAGAGCACTGGTGTCAGCAGCATTGAGCTGAGCAGTGTCAGTCAGGTAAAAGTGGCTGTACTCTTTAAGAGTGCCAGCCAGGCTGTTGATGATATCGGATTTTTCTTCTCTTCTCATAATCTCTCTTCGGTTTAACTTTTAATTAAACATCAAGGCTCTTCGGATCAACTTTGATACCTGCACTCATTGTACTTGAAAGGAAAATACTCTTGACATATGTTCCTTTAGCACTTGAAGGTTTCAGTTTGTTAATCGTAAAGAGAAACTCCTTAGCGTTATCAACGATCTTATGAGGTTCGAAAGATACCTTTCCGATGGAAGCATGGATAATACCGGTCTTGTCAACTTTAAAGTCGATCTTACCCTGCTTTACCTCGCTTACAGCCTTACCGATCTCCATGGTTACCGTTCCACTCTTTGGGTTGGGCATAAGACCACGAGGACCGAGGATTCGTCCTAACTGACCTATCTTACCCATTACTGAAGGCATAGTTATTATCACATCGACATCTGTCCAGCCGCTCTTGATCTTATCAACGTATTCGTCAAGACCAATAAAGTCAGCGCCGGCCTCTTTTGCTTCTGCTTCTTTGTCAGGGGTAACGAGGGCAAGAACCCTTACAGTTTTGCCTGTACCATGAGGCAGAGAGACAACGCCGCGAACCATCTGGTTAGACTTACGCGGGTCAATACCCAGCCGAACGTCAATATCGACCGAAGCATCAAACTTCGACGTAGTGATATCCTTAACTAATGCAGCAGCTTCTGACAATGTATAGAGTTTGCCCTTTTCGATTTTTTCGAGCGCAAACTTCTGATTCTTGGTAAGCTTAGCCATTTTTTGTACTCACTTAAATTTAAATTATTTACCCGGGAATTCACCGGTCACGGTGATACCCATACTTCTGGCGGTGCCAGCTACCATACTCATCGCGGAGTCAATAGTGAAGCAGTTTAAGTCCTGCATCTTATCCTCTGCAATAGCTTTTACCTGATCCCAAGTTATTGAAGCTACTTTAGCTCTGTTAGGCTCTGATGAACCTTTCTTCACTTTTGTGGCTTCAATAAGCTGAACGGCTACCGGTGGTGTCTTGGTAACAAAATCAAATGATTTGTCACTATAGACAGTTATGATCACAGGTATTACCTTACCAGCTTTGTCCTGGGTTCTGGCATTAAACTGTTTGCAGAACTCCATGATATTCACACCCTTTGAACCTAATGCAGGCCCAACTGGTGGAGATGGATTAGCTGCTCCGCCTTTAATCTGTAATTTGATTAATCCAGCAACTTCTTTTGCCATAATTAAAAATTTGCATTGTTTATAGCGAGAGCATGACAGCAGCTTAAGGAAGCATTATAATTCGCAGCTGTCAATTTCTTTGATTAACTTTCTTTTTCAACCTGCATAAAACTGAGTTCCAGCGGGGTCTTACGTCCAAAGATCTTGACCATCACCTTCAGTTTACGCTTCTCTTCATTTACCTCTTCAATAACTCCTGTAAAGCTGTTGAAAGGGCCATCTATCACCTTAACAGTCTCGCCAACACAGAAAGGAACATTCAACTCCTCCTCGCTGGCTGCAAGCTCATCCACCTTGCCAAGGATACGGTTTATCTCTGCCTTCCTTATAGGAACAGGATCTCCCTCATTTGTACCAAGGAAACCTAAAACATTAGGAATGTTTCTCAATATATGAGGAACCTCACCTACAAGTGCAGCTTCAACAATTACATAACCCGGGAAAAAGGTACGCTCCTTGCTTATCTTTTTTCCGGATCTTACCTGATAAACCTTTTCAGTAGGTATCAGAACCTGTGATATGTAATCCTGCAGGTTCAGACGTGCAATCTCATTATCAAGATACTCCTTGACTTTTTTTTCTTTGCCGCCTATAGCGCGAAGAACATACCACTTCTTAACGTTCTCACTCATGTGATCGTTACCGTATTAATATAAGAATTTATAGACAAAGCTCATAGCATTGTCAAATAAGAAATCCATTCCTGCGATTACCAACGCCAGTAAAACTGAAGTAACCAGTACCAGTGTTGCACTTCCCTGAAGCTCTGACCATGAAGGCCAGGTAACCTTATGCATTAGCTCGTTATACGATTCCTTAAAGTAATTTATTATCTTCATTTCGCAATCTTCATTTAGCACGGGAGGAGAGGCTCGAACTCCCGACACCTGGTTTTGGAGACCAGTGCTCTACCAACTGAGCTACACCCGTGTTTATAACCGGATTGCCGAAGCAATCCGATTAATATATGAAATTACTGAATAATTTCTGTTACCTGACCTGCACCAACGGTACGTCCACCTTCGCGGATAGCAAAACGGAGGTTCTGGTTGATAGCAACAGGGTAGATAAGCTCTACTGTTATTGTTACATTATCACCAGGCATAACCATTTCAGTTCCTTCAGGAAGAGTGATCTCACCGGTAATGTCAAGTGTTCTGAGGTAGAACTGAGGACGATATTTGTTATGGAACGGAGTATGACGTCCACCTTCTTCTTTCTTCAGTACATAAACCTCAGCTTTGAATTTTGTATGAGGTGTTATTGAACCAGGTTTAGCAAGTACCATACCACGTTTGATCTCATTCTTATCAACACCGCGGAGGAGGAGACCTACATTGTCACCAGCTTCACCCTGATCAAGTATCTTACGGAACATCTCAACACCAGTACATACTGATTTACGTTTTTCAGCACCAAGACCAACCAGCTCAAGTTCATCACCTGTGTGAACCATACCTGTTTCAATACGACCTGTAGCAACTGTGCCACGGCCAGTGATTGAGAATACGTCTTCAACCGGCATAAGGAATGGTTTTTCATTTTCACGCGGAGGTATTGGAATGTATGCATCAACAGCATCCATAAGTTCCATAACCTTATCTTCCCACTTTGCTTCATGGTTCATTGCACCAAGAGCAGAACCACGGATAACAGGTGTATTGTCACCATCATAACCGTAGAAAGTAAGGAGGTCACGTGTTTCCATCTCAACAAGGTCAATAAGCTCCTCGTCTTCAACCATGTCAACCTTATTCAGGAAAACAACTATTTTAGGAACGTTTACCTGACGTGCGAGAAGAATATGTTCGCGTGTCTGAGGCATCGGACCATCAGTTGCAGCAACAACGATGATAGCACCGTCCATCTGGGCAGCACCTGTTACCATGTTCTTTACATAGTCAGCGTGACCCGGGCAGTCAACGTGTGCATAGTGACGGTTTGCCGTTGAGTACTCAACGTGTGCAGTATTAATAGTAATACCCCTTTCTTTTTCCTCAGGAGCATTATCAATTGAATCAAAGTCTCTGATTTCTGAGAGACCTCTTTTTGCAAGAACCATCGTAATAGCAGCTGTCAGAGTGGTCTTGCCGTGGTCAACGTGTCCGATTGTACCGATATTTACATGCGGTTTCGACCTGTCAAATTTTTCTTTAGCCATAACTACAAGCGTATTAAATTAAATTTACTTTTCAAAATCAATGGAGCCGATGATGAGAATTGAACTCATGACCCCTTCCTTACCAAGGAAGTGCTCTGCCCCTGAGCTACATCGGCAAAAACATGAGCGGGAGACGGAACTCGAATCCGCGACCCTCAGCTTGGAAGGCTGATGCTCTACCGACTGAGCTACTCCCGCTTATATAAATTTCAGACCGGGCGTGGCTTGCCACTCTCCGGATCTGACTCCGTTATTAGTGGGGAGAGCAGGATTCGAACCTACGAAGTCATTCGACAACAGATTTACAGTCTGCCCCAGTTGGCCGCTTTGGTATCTCCCCAATTAAACAGAGTACGTCGGTTAAGACATACATTTGCTTTTTTTCATGAGCCGAAGAAGGGATTCGAACCCTTGACCTGCAGATTACAAATCAGCTGCTCTGGCCAACTGAGCTACTTCGGCAATTTTAAAGAACGATCAACCTTTGAGTCGCTTACCCTCAAAAATCGGTCTGCAAATGTATGAATTTATATTTCAAATCTCAAAAATTATCTCAATTTTTTTTATTGCTTTACTCTTACTCTCCGCGCATCTTTTCCTTCTGCTTGGTTATCTGCTTCTTGAGAGCATCAATGGTTTCATCTGTAGCCTCTTCAAAACTCTTGCTCTGCTTCCTGGCAAACAACGGCCCCCCCGGATAATCAACCTTTATCTCAGTTATCTTGTTCTCCCTCTCATCATCATGATCCAGCCTTAAAAAGACCTCTGCCCCAACTATATCACTACTAAGTAATGATAACTTGTTCAGCTTCTGGGATACAAAATCAAGCAGCTTCTTGTCTGCTGTAAATCTGACTGAATGAATCTGAATGTTCATGATCCTTCCTCCTGTTTTTAATTTTAAGCCCGCGGATGAGCTTGATTATATACTTTTTTTAACTGCTCAAATGTGTTATGAGTGTATACCTGGGTGGCCGATAGATTTGCGTGCCCCAGTAATTCCTTTATAGAATTCAGATCTGCCCCGTGATTAAGCATATGTGTCGCAAATGTATGCCGCAATACATGCGGACTCTTTTTCTCTATGGTGGTAACCATCGACAGGTACCTCTTTATAATATTATAAACACCTTTATCATACATTTTGTTGCCCCTGACAGTAACGAAAAATCGCTCCGACGATAAAATACCTTCCTCCCTCCTGGCACTTATGTATTCATCCAAAAGTTTTGTCAAACTATCCAGAAGCGGTATAACACGCTGTTTGTTCCTCTTTCCTGTCACTCTTACTATATTCTCTCTCAGATCAATGTCCTCATCCCTGAGACCTATAAGCTCTGAGCGCCTCATACCTGTAAGATACAACATTTCAATGATAGATTTGTCACGAAGACCAAGAAAATCATCACCAAAATTATAACTATCGAGCAACTGGTCAAGTGACTCCTCCGGGACAAATACAGGTAATACCTTACCCCGTTTTGGAAGTGTAACCCTGTCAACAGGGCTCACAGCTATTACCCCCTGCCGCAGTAAATATTTGTAAAAGGAGCGTAACGATGAGACTTTTCTATGTACTGTTACCGGAGTATACCCCCTCTCAACCATCTCAATAACCCATGACCGTATCTGAGATGATGATACTTCGGCTATATCAAATGACTTATCCTGCGACTCAAGCCACAGGATAAACTGGTCCAGATCATTTCTGTACGATATTATTGTATGCTTCGAATATCTCTTCTCAGCCTGAAGATACTCTAAGAATGATTCCTTTCTATCCATAAAAGGAACCTGTTTTTTATAGTTGAATAGAAGAGGCTTTTACTCCTCGTTCTGCTGCATGTGCTGCACGTAGATAGCCTTCTTTATCTCTTCCCTGCGCTTTACTGAGGGCTTAACATATGCCTGACGTGAACGTAATTCACGGATCACGCCTGTCTTTTCAAATTTGCGTTTGAACTTCTTTAACGATCTGTCAATGTTTTCGCCTTCTTTAACTGGTACAATAATCATAGTTCCTTTTCTGTTTTTATAGAGCCGCAAAATTAAACAGTTAAAAAATTATTT
>QKCK01000295.1 GCA_003245695.1 Bacteroidota bacterium
AAAAACCATTATTGTAATAATGATATAAAGTGGCATCAAGGTAAAAAAGCCATTACTACGGATGAAAATATCATATAAAACCGAGGCAAAAATGACAGTGATAATGACATGAAAAGCAAGGCTGACGTAGATTGCTCTTAAAAATCTATCTGTAAAGGCCTCTTTTTTCATAAATATTATATCAATTCCATGCCTGCACTACATAAAAAGCAGGCAAAGTATATCATTTCTGTTTTGTTAAATACTCAAATATCTTATCCCTAAGCCCGTTTAAATTTACATTTATTCCGTTAAAATAAAAATGGGCCTGGTCAAAGAATTTACTCCGTTCATCAAGTAAAGTGACAATTCTGTCGTAGAGGGCATCGCCGGAGAGGTGAGACAACACCGGACGCTCTGATTTAGAATATGAAAGGCGGCTCATAAGTGCCTCAGGAGTCATCTTGAGATAAACCACTATCCCACTCTCTTTCATCAGGCGCATATTGTCATTGTAACAGGGCATGCCCCCGCCACATGCAACTACAAATGATGATCCGTGTGATAACTCTTCAAGCACTTCTCTTTCTTTCTTTCTGAAATATTCTTCACCTGAGGCCTTGAATATTTCCGTTATTGATCTACTTTCCCTCTCTGCAATCAAATTATCGGTATCGCAGAAAGCCCATCCCATTGATGATGCCAGCTTTCTTCCTATAGTGCTTTTACCGCATCCCATAAACCCGATAATGTAAATATTCACCTCTTACAATCTTCAGAGTTCTAATGTCATCTGTGTTGGATCCTCATCAGTGATCTGAACCGGAGGCAACGGTGGCAGGTCTTCTGGCTCTTCCACAACATGCACCGGTGCTGCCTCGCTTCTAACCACTGGCTCTATCTCCTTCACGTTGGCTACACTGTAGTTTGAGAGTCTCTTTCCCTTTGCCCTGAAACTCTTCACTCCAATAAATTCTGCTACTTCTATTATCTCATTGCTTCGACCTTCATGTCTGCCTCCGAACATTATCTCAAAACGAGGATATTCTACCTCTGTCAGACTGACAAGTTTTGATTCACCATCCTCAGAGATAAAATACTGAGGTTTCTCCGTCTCTTCAAAAGCAAAGCGTTTTACATAATAGAATCCTTGCTCATTGTCCCAGTAAATTGCTGAGAAAATCTTTGAACTCCTGAACTTCTCGATCATTATGATACTCTCCTCAAAATGTAGTGATAGATCAGCTATTGAAGTCCTGAACATACCGTCTTTTGTTACTACCAGGAGCTTATCCCCGGAAGCAAACTCTCCGATGTATTTACCTCTGCCGTCAGAATTGAGCCTCATAACTGAGTCATCAAACCACAGCTTCCTACCTCCCAGCGTCGAGAGTCCCTTTTCCTTGAGAGTAATCTTATGAACAGCAAAACGTGTGAGTATATTACCCATTGATGAACGTCCCTTAATTGCCAGTTCTCCAAAGTCAAACTCAAAAGTCTGTTTCTTCAACCTGGCACGGGGCTTGTGAAATATCTTTATTACCTCGGCCTCACCATTGGGGTTGACACTCAGATATACAATCTTAGTGTCAGGCGTAGCCTGTCCCAGAGAGTATTCCTTATCACGGGTAAGACCTGTTATAGCACATCTCTTAACATAATATGCCCCCTCCTTTCCATCCTGATAAACAACATTATAGATTGTGCGGGTATCGTTTCTCAGGAAGACCTGAACATGAAGAATATCCTTCCCTACAAACTGTTTCTCGGTGACCTTCGTAATAAGATAGGTGCCGTCTTTTCTTATTACAATAATATCATCTATATCAGAGCAGTCACAGACAAACTCATCTTTACGCAATCCAGTACCTACAAAGCCCTCGGCTTTATCAACATACAACTTTGCATTGTTGGCAACAACCTTTGTTGCCTCGATAGTCTCAAAGCTTCTTATCTCAGTGCGGCGTTCCATCCCTTTGCCGTACTTTTTCTTTATCTGCCGGTAGTAGTTTATTGCATATGGTATTATGTTGTTGAGATGATTCTTTACCTCATCTATCTCTCCTTCAACACCCTTAATATGCTCATCGGCTTTAAAAGAGTCGTATTTTGAAATACGCTTTATCTTTATCTCTGTCAGTCTGACAATATCATCGGTGGTTATCTCACGTCTGAAAAGCTTCTTGTATGGATCAAGGCCATTATCAATAGCTTCTAATACTGCATCCCATGTTTCACACTCTTCAATGTCGCGGTAGATACGCTTCTCGATAAAAATCTTTTCCAGTGATGAGAAATGCCACTCCTCTTCAAGCTCACTCAGCCGTATCTCTAGCTCTTTTGTGAGAAGTTTTACAGTTCTGTCAACTGAATAACGAAGTATATCACTAACTCCCAGGAATGCTGGTTTGTCTTCATCGGTGACAACACAGGCATTGGGAGAGATTGATAGTTCGCAGTCAGTAAAAGCATACAGAGCATCTATTGTCTTGTCGGGAGATACTCCTGCCTGAAGCTGAATTACAATCTCAACCTTGCTGGCTGTATTATCATCAATCTTCTTTATCTTGATTTTACCCCTGTCATTTGCCTTAACTATCGACTCAATAAGTGAGGATGTGGTCTTTCCGAAAGGTATCTCAGTGATAACCAGCCCCTTTTTATCTATCTTCTCAATTTTTGCTCTTACTTTGACTGCACCTCCTCTTACACCGTCACCATATCGTGACACATCAATCATACCGCCGGTGGGGAAGTCAGGAAATATCTCAAATGGCTTATCCTCAAGATAGTTTATTGAGGCATCAATAAGCTCAATGAAGTTATGGGGGAGAATCTTTGATGCCAGTCCCACAGCAATACCCTCAACGCCCATAGCCAGCAGCAGGGGGAATTTCACAGGAAGGGTGACAGGCTCTTTGTTTCTTCCGTCATACGATGGCATCCATTCGGTAGTCTTGCTGTTAAAAGTAACCTCAAGAGCGAATTTTGAAAGACGGGCTTCAATATATCGTGGAGCAGCAGCACCGTCACCTGTCATAATATTTCCCCAGTTACCCTGGGTATCTACCAGAAGATCTTTCTGTCCCAGTTGTACAAGGGCATCACCAATAGATGCATCTCCATGGGGGTGAAACTGCATTGTGTGCCCTATAATATTTGCCACCTTATTATACCTGCCATCGTCCATCCTTTTCATTGAGTAGAGTATGCGGCGTTGTACAGGTTTAAAGCCGTCAGCAATATGAGGCACTGCACGCTCAAGAATCACATATGAGGCATAATCAAGGAACCAGTCCTCATACATCCCCGATAGTGCTGTCACTATATGTGTGGTTGGAGTGGCTGATATATCCATTGCTTTATCCTCTGACTCTGTTTCGTTGTCTCCCGTTTCCAGATCTAAAATCTCATCATCCATCTTTACTTATTCCTCCTGTCATACATTTTCGCCCTCGGGCATCTCTTCTTCTACTCTCAGGTTTTCAATGATGAAATCCTGTCTCTCCGGAGTATTCTTGCCCATAAAGAATTCAAGGAACTGGGTATATGAGTCGGTCTTTTTCATGATAACCGGCTCCAGTCGTATATCCTTTCCAATAAAATGTGAAAACTCATCAGGAGATATCTCCCCTAACCCCTTGAATCGGGTTATCTCAGGCTCAGGCCCAAGGTCTTTTATCGCTTTCACCCTCTCCTCCTCATTATAACAGTATCTGGTCTCCTTTTTGTTCCTTACCCTGAATAGTGGAGTCTGAAGTATATAAACATGCCCCTTTCGTACCAGATCAGGAAAAAACTGAAGGAAAAATGTAAGGAGAAGAAGCCTTATGTGCATACCATCAACATCGGCATCAGTGGCAATAACAACATTATTATACCTCAGATTTTCAATTGACTCTTCTATATCCAGAGCTGCCTGCAAGAGGTTGAACTCCTCATTCTCATATACTATTTTCTTTGTGAGACCATAACAGTTCAGTGGCTTACCACGGAGGCTAAAAACAGCCTGTGTCTCAACACTTCGTGACTTTGTTATTGACCCGCTTGCAGAATCACCCTCAGTGATGAAAATGGTCGACTCAAAGTTACGCTCATCATTGGAGTTATAATGGATACGACAGTCACGCAGTTTTCTGTTGTGCAGACTCACTTTTTTCGCCCTGTCACGGGCCAGCTTCTGAATAGAGCTTATAGCCTTCCGCTCCTTCTCTGAGTCCTGTATCTTTTTCAGTAATATCTTTGCGGTTTCACTGTTTTTGTGCAGGTAATCATCAAGATGCTTCCTCACAAAATCATTGATGTAGTTTCTCACCGAAGGGCCTTCAGGACCCATGTCCTTTGAACCAAGCTTTGTCTTTGTCTGCGACTCAAAGATTGGTTCTTCTATCTTTACTGATACAGCTGCGATGATAGACGACCTGATGTCTGACGGGTCAAAATCCTTCTTATAAAAATCACGTATTGCCTTTACAAGCGCTTCACGGAATGCAGCAAGATGTGTTCCTCCCTGTGTTGTGTTTTGTCCATTAACAAAACTGTAATAGTCTTCACCATAAGTCATTCCGTGTGTGATAGCTATTTCAATATCTTCACCCTTAAGATGAATGATAGGATAAAGACCTTCTTTGCTCATATTTTCATTGAGAAGATCTACCAGCCCATTACGTGATAATATCTTGTTGCCGTTGTAATTAATTATCAGCCCGGCATTCAGATAGGTATAGTTCTTCAGCATGCTCTCCACGTACTCGGAAATGTAATGGAAGTTACCAAACATTTCTTCATCGGGAATGAACATAACCTCAGTGCCATTCTCACTCTTTGATGCCATCAGAGGCTCATCTCTTACAACACTACCAGCCTTAAATTCTATCTCCTTGGTCTGGCCTTCGCGCGTTGAACGGATAATAAATGATGTTGAAAGCGCATTGACAGCCTTGATACCTACACCATTGAGACCAACTGACTTTTTAAATGCCTTTGAATCATATTTGGCCCCCGTATTCATCTTCGAGGCTACATCCAGAACCTTTCCCAGAGGTATGCCACGGCCATAATCACGTATCCGTACCTCCCTGCCAATGATGCTTACATCAATCTTCTTTCCGAAGCCCATCATGTACTCATCAAGAGCGTTATCCATCACCTCTTTCATCAACACATAAATACCATCATCAAGTGAGGAACCATCGCCAAGCTTGCCGATATACATACCCGGTCGCAGACGTATATGCTCCTTCCACTCTAATGTTTTGATATTCTCCTCCGAATAATTACCTGACATCTCGTTTGGGTTTTGCGCAAATATAAAAAAATTGCCTTGTCGGTGTTGCCCGACTTATTAACAACAAAAAGGAGTTTTCACCTGCTGCAGATTGTACCAGAGACTCTGAAAACAGTGGTGGTGTAACGGTTATAGCTCCTGCCAGTATCAAAAATCCAATCCCATTCGATGGGGAATGACTTTCAAGAGTGCCTCATTTAAATTCTTCTGTCACTCTTTTAAGCGTAGCTTATTAAGCGCTTCTGACATCTCTTTTTGCATTCTGTCAGCTAATTCCTCCGGTAGCTGAGTGCCAAAATCATCAGGGAAGACAGGATCGAGGACCTTTATCCTGACATCTCTTCGCTCATGAAAGAGAATCCCTTTCTTTGGAAGAATATCACCTGTTCCATCAAGGACCACAGGTAGTATAGGTCTGCCTGTCTTGATGGCAAGCTGAAAAGCTCCACTCTTAAACTTGCCTATTTTGCCTGTCAGTGATCGTGTGCCTTCTGGAAAGATGACAATTGACACCTCATCATTCAGGGAGCTCACACACTGATCCATCATGCGGGCAACACTGTGCTTGTTTCCCCTCTCAATAGGGATGTATTTGGTCATCTTCATCGACCAGCCAAGCACGGGAACCTTAAACACCTCAATCTTTGACACCCATCGCAGGGTCTTTCTGAGTCTGTTGAAAACGACAATGTCAAGAATAGACTGATGATTTGATATTATAACATAAGTTTGCTTCGGGTTGATTTTTTCCCTATCCTGAACCTTAATTCTCCATATAGGGTTCAGATATGTGAGCACTATCCCCTGAAAAATCATCCAGCGGTTATTCATAATTCGCCGGTGGTCAAAGATGTGTGAGAGGAGCCACAATAATGCCGATACCGGGAAGGCAAGAAGAATAAATGTTACGCTTGAGAACCACACCCAGACAGATCTTATAATATTCATCCGATAATTTTTTTTAATACTTCCAGTGTCGCAAGTTAGTTTAAAGAACTATCTCCGGAAAATGATAATAGAGATAAAGGGGTTAAATCAGATATTCCGGGGTAGATTACCTTGAAAGATCATCTCATTTCCGGAACAATATCGCTTTTTATTGCAGCCCTGAATGCAAAGTACAGGCTGAATCCTATTATCATACCCAGCAAGGCACCACAGAGAACGTCACCTGGGTAGTGTACCCCGACGTAAATGCGTGAGTATGAAACCACGGTAGCCCATGCAAAAATTGAGACAGAATACCATCGTTTCTTAAGCATAGGCGCTGTCATCGATGCCAGGGCAAAGGTGTTTGCTGCATGTGATGAGACAAATCCGAATTTCCCCCCACAATAATTACCCACCAGATGTACCAGATCACGTATCGAGTCATCACGACAGGGCCGCAGACGTTGTACATGCGTCTTGATAAAGACAGATATCTGGTCTGCCATCACTATTGCGAATACAGCAAAAATAAATACAAGCCATATCTTTCCCCGGTATTTCTGCCAGAGAAGATAAAGTATAAAAAGGTACAATGGAATCCAGACAGCCTTTGCACTGAAGAACCACATGATATTGTCCCAGAAGGGAGAGTGGATTGAGTTCAGAAAGAGAAAAAGTCTGTGATCAAGTTCTACCATCGCATTAGGTATTTATTGCTCTCCAGAGCAGATCTTTAAGAGTCTGTATACCGGAGCCTGTTACAGAAGATATGAAAACAGCGGGAATGTCTGAGGGCAGAGTCAGTCTCATTGCATCAGTAAGTTCCGCATCAAGCAGGTCAGACTTGGTTATAGCAAGCACTTTGCTCTTATCCAATAGCTCAGGGTTGTACATTTTCAATTCATTGAGCAGGATAGCATATTCTCTGCTTATGTCATTGCAATCAGCAGGTATCATAAACAGCAAAACTGAGTTACGCTCAATGTGTCTTAGAAAACGGTGTCCCAGTCCCTTCCCTTCATGGGCTCCTTCAATAATACCGGGAATATCAGCCATCACGAAGGATTTATCGTCGCGATAACTCACTATTCCAAGGTTTGGCACCAGGGTGGTGAAAGGATAGTTATCGATGCGAGGTTTTGCAGCGCTCACCACTGAAAGTAATGTTGATTTGCCGACATTGGGGAAACCCACCAGACCAACATCGGCCAGTACTTTGAGTTCAAGGATGAACCAGCCCTCAATGGAAGGTTCCCCCGGTTGGGCAAATCGTGGAGTCTGGAAGGTAGACGACTTAAAGTTGTTATTTCCCAGACCGCCACGGCCACCCTTGACCAGTACTTTCTTCTCACCATCGGTGGTGATCTCAAAGAGTATCTCTCCTGTCTCAGCATCTTTGGCAACTGTTCCAAGAGGTACTTCAATGGTGATATCCTCACCGTCAGCACCGGTCTTTAAAGCTCCGGCACCATGACCTCCGTGACCGGCAAAGATATGCCTGCGGTATTTCAGATGCAGTAGTGTCCATAGCTGTGCATCACCTTTGATGATGACGTGTCCACCACGGCCACCGTCACCGCCATCGGGGCCTCCCTTGGGAGCAAATTTCTCCCTCCGGAGATGCGTTGATCCGGCACCCCCTTTACCCGACCGGGCAAAAATCTTTACATAATCAACGAAGTTGGTGTCTGCCATATATCAGATAATTGTGTCAATATGATCACACAGTCTGCCAAATATCTCATCAATGCTGCCAACACCGTCAATACTACGGTATACTGAAGCTTTACGGCCAAAATCAATAACTGGCTCAGTCTTGGCCCTGTAAACCTCTATGCGGTTGTTTATCACCGCCGGGTCAGCATCATCAGCACGTCCGGAAATCTGGGCACGCTTTTTCATCCTTTCCATGAGCTCGGCATCATTAACCTCCAGAACAAGCATCTGATCTATCTTCATGCTGCGATCGCCCAGCATCGTCTGTAACGCTTCAGCCTGCTCTACAGTACGTGGAAAACCATCAAAGATAAAGCCAGCCTTACCTGTTGTGCTGTCTATCTTGTTAGCTATCATTGCAATAACTACATCATCAGGCACCAGTTCCCCTGCCGCCATTATCTTCTCCATACGCTTGCCTAACTCGGTTCCGGCTGCAAGCTCAGCCCTGAGCATATCCCCTGTTGAGAGGTGAAGCAGATTATACTTCTCAGCCAGCGTCACCGATTGTGTCCCTTTCCCTGATCCGGGAGGCCCAAACATTAAAATATTTACCATTGTATACTTATTGAATTAAAGTGTAAATTGAATCCAGATTTCTGCCATAACCATCATAGTCAAGCCCATAACCCACAACAAAATCATTCGGTATCTCAAACCCGATATAATCAATTGAGACATCCTTCCTATAGGCCTCAGGCTTAAAGAGCAGCGTTGCTATCTTCACCTCAGCAGCCTTACGTAAAGCCAGCTCCCCGACTATACGTTCAAGAGTATTACCCGTATCAACGATGTCTTCAATGACAATCACTGTCTTGCCTGTTATATCCTCATTCCAGCCTATCAGCTCCTTAATCTTACCCGTGCTGCTTGTCCCTTCATAGGAAGCAAGCTTGAGAAAAGATATGCGTGCATCAAGGTTGATCCGTCTGAAGAGATCAGCTGCAAAGAGAAAGACACCATTCAGAATGCCAATGAAAATTACATCTTTGCCTTTCTGATCCCTGTTTATCTCTTCAGCCATCTGGGCAATACGTTTCTGTAGCTGATCCTCAGGGATATACATCCTGAACCTCTTGTCCAATACTTTTACCTCTTGCATATGTCTCTGTTTGATGGTGCGAAAATATAAATTTAAAGCTTATTTTTGTGTCAACAGTAAAAAAGAGTCATGAATCCTTTAGTAAGTATCATCATGGGCAGCACATCAGACCTGAAGGTTATGGAGAAGGCTGCAATTATACTGGACGAGTTCGGTATACCTTTTGAAATGAACGCCCTGTCGGCACACCGTACACCTGAAGCCGTTGAACTGTTTGCCCATAATGCATCTGCCAGAGGTGTAAAGGTCATTATAGCAGGTGCCGGTATGGCAGCTCACCTTCCTGGTGTAATAGCCGCAATGACTCCCCTGCCCGTCATCGGCGTCCCTATCAGCGCCTCCCTTAACGGCCTTGACGCCCTGCTCGCAATAGTACAGATGCCTCCCGGAATACCAGTTGCCACCGTGGGCATTGACGGAGCTATGAACGCCGGCATACTCGCTGCCCAGATACTGGCAACAGCAGACCATTCTCTGGCTGAAAGAGTAAGAGACCACAAAAAGAACCTCTCGAAAAAAATCGAAAAGGCAAACGAGGAGTTAAAAGAGGTTAAGTTTAAAAATAAAACCAATTAGTTAGTTGGTGCCCACAAGCCACTCCCTGGCTGTCAGATCGTCAGAAAACGACCTGATGTCACGTCCGGTAACCTTCATTAACCCATTGTAGAGTATCTGCTGTAATCCACTTACACCTACTACCGCCCCTGCCTTCACATAAGGCTTGTTGCCCTTTATAAACTCACCAAACAAATCCTTGATTTCTGAACTGAAATGCATACCCGCAATATTTGTCAGCGTAAAAACCGACCCCTTTGGCTGATTGCGGATATATATGGCACTCTCAGTCATTATATCCCTGATCTCATCAACACTGCTTATATTGGAGAAATCCATCCTGTAAATCGAAATACCCTTGTGTGATACCTTCTGAATCCTAGACATATTATCAGTTTTTTTGTAATTGCAGTTTTTCTCAGGAACCCCGTCACAGCTCCAATTATGATGCTCAAATATCTCTTAAATGTGCAAATATAAACTTTTATTGCATTTTCATATGTATAGAAAAAAGCCATTTTTTATTGCGTTGCTAAGGATTTTTCAGGATATCGTACCTTGCCTGTATGATGTACCATATACTTGATGTTTTTTTCCTTGTAATTCATACAACACTGACTCTGTTCAACCTTGCAGGATGGATCACTGAGATTTTTTTAACCTGACTGTTATATCTTCACCTGTATACGTCCACCCCTTCATCATAGCACATGATGTTAAATTATTCCACATCTGCAAAAACCAAAAGCAAAGGAGAATAATGAAAAATCACTTATGCCAATCAATGGTTAAAGTGCTGCCATTTAATTACTTTAGCATGATTTTTGTAGTAACCACATAAATATCCAGCCATGAAAAAGACCCTGTTATTATTATTCATATTGATAGGGATCGTATCTTGTTATGAAGGCTCTGATGAGGCTGAGCTTATAAAGGTGACTCCCGGAGGGTGCGCAACGGAAAAAGGTGGCAGCCTTAGATCGGATCAGATACCAGGCGATACTGTCACCTGCTCTCTCAAGGGAGATACCCTCACTCTTTATGCAGGTTTCATGGGCAATTGCTGCGACGAGTACTCGGTGAAAGGAGAGGCAATATCAGGCTGTGTAACAGTTACGATAACCACTACTACTCCTGGAATGTGCGACTGTATCTGTTATTTCACGTATACATTTGTTTTTCAAGGGATAAATAATCAGTGGAGCTATGAAGTAATGATAAACGATAAGCTGTTTTCAGGCACTGTTGAAAATTAATTAATCTTCATACTTCTGCTAATTCATCTTTCGGTTTTGTAAGTTTAAACAACAACAGATACAACTGTCTCCCGTATCCGGGGTGTATAATACGAGCTCTCTTCAAAGGCCGAAATGGTCACCATTGTTTGATTTCCTCTTTCTGGTTGCATTGTCCATTCAAGTCCTTGGTATATAAAACCATTCTCTGACTACTACAAGACAGCTTATCCACACAATACCTTTTCGCACAATTCAGAATAAACAGATAAGGTAAAATCATTATATTTACTACTCACTTTATTACGAAACGTTGTTGGATTCTTTATTCAGAAAAAAGTCAGTCTCTGCCGCTGATGCGGATGGACATAACACAAACATGCGACGCGTGTTATCTGTCAGAGACCTTACCTTCTTTGGTATAGCGGCAATAATAGGTGGTGGCACCTTCAGTGCAATAGGAAATGCGTGTTATTCAGGTGGCCCCGGAGTGATTTTCCTTTATATCATCTGTGCCGTGGCTTGTGGTTTCACAGCTATGTGCTATGCTGAGTTTGCATCACGTGTACCTGTATCCGGAAGCGCATACACTTATGCTTACATCACCTTCGGGGAGCTGTTTGCCTGGATAATAGGATGGGCTCTGATAATGGAATATTCCATTGGTAACATATATGTTGCATTTTCGTGGAGCGGGTACTTTACCAATCTCATCCCCGGCATACCTGAGTGGCTCACAACAAACTACCGGACTGCTCATCAGGCATTCCTGTCGGGCATCCCAGGGGAGGGTCTTACTGCCTGGAACATAGCACCACAGATAGCAGGGCTGAGGATCATCTTTGATATGCCGGCACTTGCAATAAATATACTTCTGACAATACTTGTTTTTATTGGTACCAGCGAATCACGAAACCTCAGCAACGCTATGGTGATCATCAAGCTGGCCATAATAGCCCTTGTTATTGGAGTAGGAATATTCTACATAGACATTGAAAACTGGACTCCCTTCATGCCCAACGGCTTTAATGGAGTTATGGCCGGAGTATCAGCCGTATTCTTTGCATACATTGGCTTTGACGCAATATCCACTCTGGCCGAGGAGTGCAAGAACCCTCAGAAAGACCTGCCCCGTTCAATGATATATTCATTGGTGATATGCACCATCATATACATGGTTCTGGCACTCATCATTACCGGTATGGCCTCTTATAAGCTTCTTGGAGTGAGTGACCCGCTGGCAGAGATATTTAAAATCAAAGGTGTTAAATGGATGTTGTTTCTTGTCTCCATTGCTGCTGTTGTAGCTATGACCAGTGTGCTTCTGGTATATCAGATGGGGCAGCCCCGCATATGGATGAGTATGAGCCGTGATGGCCTGATGCCAAAAAAATTCTCAGAGATACATCCAAAACATAAAACACCTGGTTTTGCAACTATTATCACCGGACTGGCAGTTGGAATACCAATACTTTTCACTGATGAGAAACTGGTGCTTGATTTTACAAGTATAGGGACTCTTTTTGCCTTTGTGCTTGTTTGCGGAGGGATGTTACTCCTTCCCAGAAACGATGACGCAAAGGTAAAAGGTAAGTTCAGGATGCCATATGTCAACTCTAAATGGATTGTGCCCGCTGTTACAATAATTTGTGCAGTACTGATTATCAGATTCACCCCTGATTCTATCTATCTTGACAAAAGCAACCATGAATATAATATTCCCATGATTGTGTTTTATGTTGTCTGGGTTATTATGGCAGTGTTATCCTATATTAAAAGCTACTCACTGATACCGGTTGTGGGGCTTCTCTCCTGCTGCTATTTACTTACCGGGATGGGATGGACCAACTGGGCTATGTTCGGTGTCTGGCTGGTTATCGGGCTGGTTATTTATTTCCTTTATGGATACCGCAAGAGTAAACTGGCTGGCAGAGTATAATCACAGGTAATTCTGTTTTTTACACTCATCCCTTCCTGCCTGGCTTACGACGGCTATTAGACCATCGGTTACGGCTTTTACCCGGATTTTGATCAGGGTTTCGCGGATGAGCATCGGCAATAAAATCAGGCAAAGGCACTTTAAATATCTGGTATCCTATCAGCTTCTCTATACGGTTAAGTTTTGAGATATCCTCATTGTTTACCAGGGTAATGGCTACCCCTGTGCTGTCGGCACGGGCAGTTCGCCCAACACGGTGAACATAATCCTCTGCATCTGCCGGAGTGTCAAAATTGACAACAAGGTTTATCCCTTTAATATCTATTCCCCTGCTCAGTACATCAGTAGCTACCAGCACTCTTGTCTGTCTTGCACGAAACCTGAGAAGCATCTCTTCACGCTGTTTCTGGTCAAGGTCAGAAGAGATGCCCTCCACCTTGTATCCGGGTGACCGCAGCCCGCGTACTATCTCATTCACCTTCTTCTTTGTGGAACTGAAGATAAGGATACTGTCATAACTCATATTGTCTGCTATCAGACTGTTTAGCAAAGGCATCTTCTGATTCTCGCCCAGCATATATACAGCCTGGATAACACCCTCTGCCGGCTTTGAAATTTCAATCGCAATCTCCTCAGGGCTCTTCATGATCCTCTTTGACAAAGCCCTTATTTTCGGTGGCATGGTTGCGCTGAACATCAGTGTCTGTCTTTGCTTTGGCAGAAAGGTTATTATCTGCATTATGTCATCATAGAAACCTATATCCAGCATACGGTCTGCCTCGTCCAGCACCAGCGACTCAACGTTGTTAAACTGAACATACCCAAGGTTAAGGTGAGAAATAAGCCGCCCCGGTGTAGCCACAATGATATCAGCACCTTTTGACAAAGCAGTCTTTTCCTGCTCCCAGCCACTGGCATCGCCACCACCATATACCGCCAGTGAGGTTATGTTAAGAGTGTATGCCAGACCCTGTACCTGCTGGTCTATCTGGATTGCCAGCTCACGTGTGGGTACAAGAATAAGGGTATGAGTATGTGAAGGATTATTCTCCAGAATATGATTCATGATAGGGATAAGGAAGGCTGCCGTCTTTCCTGTTCCAGTCTGGGCACATGCAATAAGATCATGTCCTGAGAGTATTATAGGTATTGCCTTCTCCTGTATTGGCGTTGGTTCCCTGAAACCCATATAATCAATAGAATCGAGCAATTCAGGATTAAGATCCAATTCATCAAATATCATTTACTCCCAGTGTTTCTTTGTTGTGCATACAGCTGCAAAGGTATGAAAAAAACAAGCTCATCATACTGTCGGTCTAAATGTACTCACAGCTTTGAATAAAACAGATATAAGCCTGAGGCATTTTCAGTTACTGTAATGACGACTTAACTCCCTGTCATACTGAAAGCATCAGGATACTTCTTAATTTACTTCTCATTCATTTGACATGTTCAACTTTTCAACTCCTCCCTCTCGCTTTGCTGCACCTGACAGGTTCGACTTCCGCCTCCATTGCCTTACGTCGGACAGGTTCAACTTTCAACTTTCAACTTTCAACTTAGATGATATCCCTGTCTCTGAATCCCATGAGATATAGGATTGAATCAAGACCCGTGGTTGAAATAGCATGTTGTGCATTTTTCTTCACCAGGGGTTTTGCATGAAAGGCTATCCCCAGGCCGGCAATATTTAGCATGGGAAGGTCGTTTGATCCATCACCTACAGCCACAGTCTGGTCGAGGTGTATGTCTTCCTTAAAGGCAATATTTCTCAACAGCTCTGCTTTTTTTGCTCCATCAACGATATCACCCATATGCTTGCCAGTAAGTTTGCCGTTTACTATCTCAAGCTGGTTTGCAAAGACATAGTCAATGCCCAGCCTGTGTTGCAGATAACGACCGAAGTATGTGAATCCACCTGAAAGGATAGCAGTCTTGAATCCATATCTCTTTAAGGTTCGGAAAAGGCGTTCAGCACCCTCAGTAAGTGGCAGATGATCTGCAATATCTATCATTACCTTCTCATCCAGTCCCTTCAGGAGTGCCACACGCTGTCTGAAGCTTTCACCGAAGTCTATCTCACCGCGCATGGCCGCCTCTGTTATTTTGGAAACCGACTCCCCTACTCCTGCCCTGTGAGCCAGCTCATCAATAACCTCTGTCTGTATCAGGGTGGAGTCCATATCAAAACAGACAAGACGCCTGGTGCGACGAAATATGTTATCCTCCTGGAAGGCTATGTCAACCCCCAGTTCACGGGCTATCTCCATAAAACTGGCCTTCATTTCTCCAATGTCAACAGGAGTACCACGCACTGAAAACTCTACACAAGCCCTGGTGTCCTGCGACCGCTCTGTGAGTTTTATCCTGCCTGAGACACGTGTTATCTTATCAATGTTTAGCTGCTGCTTATATACCACTGATGTGACCCTGGCAATATAGTTTGCCGATATCTTACGCCCCAGTAGAGTAATAATAAATCTCTCCTTACCCTGCTTGCCTACCCATTGGTTATACTCCTTTTCACTTACAGGCGTGAACCGTATCTTCACACCAAGCTCATATCCCTTAAACAGAAGATCCTTAAGTATAGGTGACGACTCTGACTCAGCAGAGACCTCAAACAATATTCCCAGGTTCAGGTTATCATGGATCACAGCCTGCCCTATATCAAGAATATTGACATTGTAGTTTGCAAGAATCTGTGTTAATGAGGAAGTAAGGCCAGGTTTGTCATCTCCATAAATATTCAGAAGGATGATCTCATGCGAACGGTTCATTGAATTGTCTATTGAGATTGATTTTTTGTAATAAAGTCTCAAATTTAATAATAATGATTAAGCCTCAGGCGAACATCATTGATTTTTTATCAAGGGGTTATTAATCATTATGTCAGAGTGCAATCTCCCTGTTGCAACAATAAGACATAAAAAGCTTTATAGTCTATGGTGACAAAATATTCTTTTTCATTATTTAGCTGCCGGGCTTATCTTTACAGAAGCAAACTAAAATCATCTGCCATGAAAAAAACAATTAGGATTATGACATATTCGATTCTTGCAGCCATGGTTATAGCTGCAGGATGCAAAAAGGATAATGAAAAAGTGCTTAACAGTATTACCCTGGCAGGCAACGAGACCTCTTCGCTAAACCAGGATTACACTCCTGTAATGGCCTATTAC
>QKCK01000101.1 GCA_003245695.1 Bacteroidota bacterium
GACTGTACTTTCTGGCGCTTAATACCCTCATCATGAGTTCTGGCTGCCAATGAAACGACAGAAGGATTTGCATCTCCTGCTATTATACCTTCCCTGGCAGGCTCATCATACACCTCTCTGGCACCAGGAGACATTCTCACTACCCTGGCTTCTGATGACATATTATTATCAGCTGTTAGTCGCTGCTGATCCACTGCCGGAGTAGCACTTTCCGACATCAGTGTGGTATTGTTTTCAGGCTTTCCGAACAGGAAATCGAGTGCAGCACCCAATGTAACCATGATAGCCAGTGTTGCTGCTACGGGGTAAATAATTCGCCTCCATGATCTGACTGTTTTAACAGCTGGAATGGAGTCCCATAACTCAGCTGGTGGAAGAACCTCGAAATCTTTCAGCCCGTTGCGAAAGACAATATCAATATTTGGCTCCTTATCAAACATTTACAACCCTCCTGGTTATCCCCGAATAGGTCTTCACCTTCTTCTGCAAAATATATCTGGCACGTGAAAGATTTGACTTTGAAGTGCCTTCAGAAATACGCAACATCTCTCCTATCTCCTTATGTGAATAACCTTCAATAGCATAAAGGTTAAACACCATTCTGTATTTTGGAGGCAGACTCATGATCATATTCAGCAAATCATAAGCCTCCAGCCCTGCAAAATCCTCTGTATCAGGCTCGGCTTCAGGCTCATCGATAAAATCAATATCGTCAACCCTTGTCAGATAGTACTTTGATCTGTATCGCTCCAGTGCGGTATTGACCACTATCCTTCTCATCCACCCTTCAAAGGAACCCTCAAAACTAAACTTCGCCAGGTTCTCAAATATCTTTATGAAACTCTCCTGCAAAATGTCGCGGGCCTCATCAGTATCGCTTGAATACTGAAGTGACACCCCATAGAATTTTGGAGAGTATCTCCGATACAATAACTCCTGGTCACGTCTGTTACCGGATAAACAACCCTTTACTATTTTTTCTGTCTCTGACAAATACTGACATTTCAATATATGCCTATAAAGATAGTAAATAAATTATTTGTCCGCCAACATAGTTTTGATGATAAAATGAGTTAAAAGGTTGCGTTGCAGTAAGAAAAGTTTAATGACATTTTCAGGCATGTATTGCTTCGCCCATTGCTGCGGCGGCTGCTTCCATAACGGCTTCTGACATAGTTGGATGTGGATGCACACTGTGAATAATATCAAAAGCTGTAGCACCTTTTTTGAGAGCTACTGATACAGAAGCAATCATTTCAGTCACATTCATACCTGTCATCTGAGCTCCAAGCAGTCTGTTGTCGGAGGCATCAAACACCAGCTTTACAAAACCGTCACGGGCACCTGCTGCAGAGGCCTTCCCTGATGCGACAAACTGAAACTTACCTGTCTTAACTTCTCTACCCGAAGCAACAGCAGCCTCCTCGGTCAATCCACAGCTGGCAACCTCAGGAGACACGTATGTACAGGCCGGTATGGCACTGTAGTTCAACGGTTCAGGGTTATGACCTGCAATCTTTTCAACACATACTATCGCCTCAGCCGAAGCCACATGTGCCAGTGCCGGGCCAGGGATAATATCACCGATGGCATAGACACCGTCTATATTTGTTCTGTAGTATTCATCAACTACTATTTTACCCTTATCCAGACTTATTCCTGCTTCCTCAAGTCCCAGACCCTCAATATTTGGTGATACACCAACAGCAGAGAGGACAATATCTGCTTCTGCCTTCTCTTCTCCTTTGGCTGTCCTTATTGTCACAATGCATTTTTCACCTGTAGTGTCCACATTTACTACTGACGAACTGACCATTATCTTCATCTTCATCTTTTTGAAGGCTCGCTCAATCTGTCGCGACACCTCCTCATCCTCCAGAGGCAGTATATGAGGCATATACTCAACCAGGGTTACTTCAGCGCCCATAGTGCGATAAAAATATGCAAACTCACTACCGATGGCTCCTGAACCAATCACAATCATTGATGCCGGCAAAGAAGGAAGTGTCAGGGCTTCACGATACCCTATCACCTTCCTGCCATCCTGTACTACACCGGGTATCACTTTAGATCTGGCACCAGTTGCAAGAATGACATGCGATGCCTTATACTCTGTTATAATGCCATCATCAGAGGTAACAAGTACCGTCCCGGCTCCTGCTACTTTACCAAAGCCACTGATGACTTCAATGTTATGCTTTTTAAAAAGGTACTGTACACCTTTACTCATTGCATCAGCCACACCACGGCTTCGTGCCACCACAGCACTGAAATCTGCCGTCACATCGCCAGTGACAATGCCATATTCAGCAGCATGCCTGCAATAATCAAGTACCTGAGCACTCTTAAGAAGTGCCTTGGTGGGAATACATCCCCAGTTAAGACATATACCACCTATCTCAGCCCTTTCAACAACTGCCGTTTTCATCCCTAACTGAGAGGCTCGTATGGCAGCTACATATCCACCAGGACCGCTGCCAATAATTATCATATCAAAGGAGTTCATTTAGTACTATTTTAAGGTTACACTTGAAGTATTTTTTGAGGCGCCACGCCTTAATAATGCCCGCATCAGATGACTCAAAAGCCAGAAAATCACAAGTACAAATACTATCACTGCACCTGTAGGCAGGCCTGTCACCCATGAAAAGGCAAAACCTGTGCTTATGCCAATAAAGCTGATAACAAATGACCATATTATTATCCTGCTGTATTTGCGCGTAAAGAGAGATACAATGTTTGCCGGTATAGTTAGCAAAGAGATTATAAGGATAACACCGGCCATTCTGATATTAAATACTATTGCCAGTCCGGTAAGACCTACAGAGAGGTACTTGAAGAGCCCTACACGATTTGTGAAAGTACGGGCATAACTCTCATCGAATGAGATATATAGAATAAGCCTGTAGAATAATATGGTATAAAAAATAAGTACTACCGACATTATTCCCAGAATGATTATGTCTCCCCATGTGACTGTGAGAATACTGCCAAAGAGATACCCCATCAGGTTAGGAGCATAACCAGGGGTGAGATATATGAAAATTATCCCTACTGCCATTCCGAAGGCCCATAGAATACCTATGGCACTATCCTCTCTCATCCTTCCCTTGTCAGAGAGGTATTCAATTCCCAATGCAGACGAGAGTCCGAACAAAGCAGCACCAGCCACAGGATTTACTCCCAGATAATATCCCAGGCCTATTCCGCCAAATGATGCATGCGTTATTCCTCCGCTCAGAAATACCATACGTCGTGATACGATATAGGTACCAACAATTCCTGCTGTTATGCTCGCAAAGAGAGCACCAAGAAGTGATTTCACAACAAATGTATATTCAAAGAGACTCCCCATCTTAATGTTTTTTCAGAACCACATGAGGAACATCACCATGCGTCACAAGCTGTATCGGACAGCCATAGGCTCTCAGATCCTCATCAGTGATTTTATCATGCGGATGATAATGAATAGTACCGTTAACACAGGCAAAAGACTTTACATATGATGATATTGTTCCCACATCATGTGAGACCATCATTATGGCCATTCTCTGGTTAAGCACCTTAAGCTTCTCATAGAAGTCTGCCTCAAAGGTAGGATCAACAAAGTTTGCAGGTTCATCCAGGAGAAGCAGACGTGGTGATCCTATTATCGCCCGTGCCAGGTATACCCTCTGGAGCTGCCCTCCTGATAGTTCATTAAGGGGTTGTCCGATAGTATTACCCAGACCCAGATCATTAATTACCTCCCTTGCTCTCCTCTTGTCGGCATGTGTCATCCGGCCAAAGACTCCTTTGTTTATCATCAGTCCGGATAAAACTACATCTTCAACAGTGACAGGGAAAAGTGTATCGCCCTGAGCTATCTGTGGGAGGTACCCTATCTCACTCATTCTGAGATTACCTGAAGAGAAGTCTATTCTACCGGACAATGGTTTCACCAGACCAAGTATAACTCTCAGAAGAGTAGTCTTTCCGCCACCGTTAGGGCCTATGATACCTATAAAGTCATCGGGATATACATCGAGTGATATGTTCCTGAGAACTACACTACCATCATACCCGGCATCCAGATCCGATAACTTTAAAAGACTTTTCATCTTTCTGATTGTTTATTTACCATCTTCGCCAGTAAGTGATTTACTGATCTCAATAACACTTTTATCCCACTCCGGGTTCATAGGATCTATTATCACCAGTCTTGTCCCTGTTTCTGAGGCAAGAACCTTAGCACTTCTGATATCATATTCCTTCTGAACAAATACTGTCTTCATACCCTTGCTGCGGGTCATGTCGATCAGTTCTTTCAAACGTGCCGGTGATGGCATTTTCCCCTCATCCTCAAAAGATATCTGTTCCAGACCATAGTCACGGGCAAGATAAGAGAGAGCCGGGTGGAATATCATGAATGACTTTGATTCTGCCTTGCTGCAGTTTTCATTTACTATTGAATCAACCGCTGCAATTCTCTCCTTCAGTTTTACGAAGTTAAGCTTGTACCTCTCCGTCGCGGAAGGATTAAGCTTCATGAGCTCATCTGCTATTGTTGAAGCCATCAGACCTGCCTCCCTGGGAGACAACCAATAATGAGGATCTGCACCCTCATGTGAGTGGCCATGATGGTCCTCATCCTCTTCTGAAGGTTCGATTAACTGTATTCCTTCAGAGAGATCAATAACTTTCATCTTCTGATTTACCTCACGAAAACGGTCAATCCATGCAAGCTCAAATCCGAGATGTCCATTTATAAAAAGCATATCGGAGGCTGCAAGAGACGATATCTGGCGAGGTGAAGGCTCCCAGGTGTGATGGTCAGCGCCGGGAGGAAGCATAACATTAACAACAAAGTCAGAGTCAGCAATTGCCTCAACAAAATATTTATACGGAGGGATACTTACAGTCACCACCTTCATCTGGTCTTTTGTTACTGCACTGTTACAGCCAGAAAGAAACAATGAAATAAAGAAAACAAGAAACAGGCTCTTTCTCATATTGGATTTTTGTAATGCAAATTTAACATTATGGTTGGTGCTGACAAATGAGATAACATGAAAACAAAAAAAGAGCTGTCACCATATTGAATGACAGCTCTTCTGAGACGAAAAATCAATACCTAAAATGCGCTTAATGAAATACTAAAATGTCCTGTTGCATTTTTTGCATTTACTTTAAAAACCCAATTACCCTTATTCCATTTACTGTCTTCCAGATCGAAGCTTTTTCTCCAGTTCATGCTGCCGTTCTCATCAATTTCAACCTCTGTCAGCTTACTGCCGTCAGGAGCGATGATTGTAATAGAGATCATCCCCTCAGCACATCCGCCTGAGACACCAAGGTTTGCCTGTGAGACACCGGCGTCAGCAGCTATGGTATAGTCACTTGAGAAATTTGCTTCAGCCACTCTTTTTGAATATGTCCATGAAGAACCCGGCTTGGAGTCAGAGAAAGAGCCGCCTAAGACATATTGATGATAGAAATCAGGATTCTCTGCTCTGAGATACAAGTCAGGCATGTCAGGCATCCTGTCAAGATCAGGGATATCAGGCAGTTCCGGGACCCTGAAGAGGATTCTGTTCGTGTCACCACAGATAATGAGGCTGAAGGTACCTGTGCTGTCAGTGATGAAACTCATCTGGTTCGGGCAGCGTTTAAGATCCCTCACTCTGGCTTCCATATCACGCTGAACCCGGTAATGATGTTCTTCTGCCCTTCTGGCAGCCTCTTCACTCCTCTGTGTAGCTCTCTCAGCCGCCATTTCTGCCCTTTTGGCTGCCTCTGCATCACGTTGCGCTTTGGTATCCTGAGCGAAGGAGGATACTGTTAAAATATTTACTGCAACCAGTGCAACAACAAGTTTATTTATTATCCTTTTCATAGCTTTTACTTGTTTTGTTAAGGCAAAGTTACCTCAAATCAGTATGGCATGAGGTTAACAGTAAGTTAATGACAGGTTAATCATCATCAGATTGGCATGCTTTGCCTATTTTTGATAAAACAAGATATATGAATCGCCGGTACCTGCTTTTACTCTCCCTGGTTGCAATGGCATTGTTCCTCTGCGTCGATATCTTTGAGATAGTCAATATATGGAAACAGAAGGATGATCAGCTCTCATTGAGATATAAAGCACACTCAAGAGAGGCTTTCAACCTGTTGATCTCGAAGACAAGGACAAATGGCTTTGAAAAAGCCATGACAATCCTTGATTATTTTTCCGGGCTGATTGAAGATGAAGAGCTGCCACTGTGCGAAACAACTGAGGACAGTCTGCAGCTCAGAAAACAGGCTTTCTACCAGGCTGCCTCAATAATAAAAAAGAACGAGACTCTCACATCATTTATCAAGGGCTACATAAACAGCACCGGCAATGACACCTCCTTTACATCATCTGTTATTATAAGAAGATATGACATCCTCAATTCGGGAGAGCCTTTAGCTGTTGTCTCTGAAAAACCGGCAACAAAAAAGGCAGCCATGGTTCTTGTACACAGCTTAAAGGAGGTTCGAAACAACTTCATCATCGAATTTGACTATTATATTGACCTTAAAAGCAAAAACAGGCTGATTTTAAGTGAGACCATACTGTCACTCTCTCTGATGACAATAAGCATTATTGTTGTACTCTTTGTCTTCTGGCTCACATGGAAAAACCTGATGGAAGAGAAACGGTTATCAGAGCTTAAGTCTGATTTCATCAACAACATGACTCACGAGTTGAAAACGCCCCTGTCTACCATTACTGTTGCAGGCCGGACCCTGGAAAAGGAACAGGTGAGAAAGGATGAAGACAGGGTACTTGAGACAGCACGGATGATAGGGAAACAGAGTATCCATCTCAATCAGCTCATAAACACCATTCTTGATGTAAGTCTGCTTGAGAGAACCGAGTTTGAAATGGATAAGAAAGAACAACCTGTGGATGAGATACTGTGCGACATCGTTGATTCATTCCTCACATCATGTAATCATTGTGCTATAATAAATGAGAAATACAACTGCAGGGAGATAAAGGCAGAAATCGACCTGCTTCACTTTACAACCATGATAAACAATCTGCTGACCAATGCAGTAAAATATTGTCATAAGGAACCGGAGATAGACATTACGACAGAGCCTGGTGACAGAAAGTTAATAATCACCATATCAGATAATGGCCCTGGAATTGACAAGGAGCATCTCAGTCATATCTTTGAGAAGTTCTACCGGATACCTACAGGTGACATCCATAAAACAAAAGGACTGGGGCTTGGGCTGTACTATGTAAAACGAATAGCCAATGCACATGGAGGTGAAGTAAATGTTTTCAGTAAAACAGGAAAAGGAACGACATTTGTAATTGAGATACCAGTAAAATAGACTATTATGAAAGTACTTATAGCAGAAGATGACAGAGACTTCGGTAATGTATTATCACAATATATCACTCTAAGCGGTTTCGAGGTTATACTGGCCAGAGATGGCAGCCAGGCATGGGACAGGTTCAGGGAGGATAAGCCTGACATATGCGTTCTTGATGTAATGATGCCTGAGATTGATGGCTTTACTCTGGCAGAGAAGATGCATGCATCAGAACCGGGCATCCCATTTATATTTCTCACAGCCAGAAGCATGAGGGAAGATATTATTAAAGGACTCAGGATAGGTGCCGATGATTATATAACAAAACCCTTTGACCCCGAGGTTCTTATTCTGCGCCTGAATTCAATACTCAGGAGATGTTACTCGTCAGTTAACGATGAATATTGTATCGGATCAACCATTCTGCGGTATAATACCCTTGAGTTACTTACCCCAGGAGGCACAGAGAAGATGACACTACGTGAGGCACAGCTACTCCGGCATTTTATTATTAATAAAAACAAGACCCTGATGCGGGATCAGATTCTCAAGGAGATATGGGGTGATGACGACTATTTTCTTGGACGCAGCATGGATGTCTTTATCAGCCGCCTCAGGAAATATCTGGCTTCTGACAAGAAACTCGAGCTGGAGACAGTGAGAGGCATGGGCTTCATACTAAAAGAGGAGAAATAAAGCTTTCAAACAGCTCTTATTACGCTCCTCCCTGCCTTGCGATTAAGAACCTGTTTTACCTTTTTTCCCCGGTTTCAACTGGCAAAGACAAGAGCCTGAGAGCTTGTATGCATTGTTCATTATAATAGGCAATCCATCCCTCTCCCAGTCAACAAAGCCACCAGCCATATTTACAACACTGGGCAGCCCCTGCTGTAACAGAAAATTAACGGCATTAACACTTTTTGTACCTACAGAGTCTGCAACAATAATAAGCTTATCGTGAGGCAGGTCGCTCCAGCTACATTCAAGTTGACTGTATGGAAGAAAGAGCACATCATCAACTTTAAAGTTCTTATAAGCCGTCAGATACTCCTCTCTTATATCAAGTATCACAGCCCCCCTGCCGCATTCATTAAAACTCTCCTGTGGTGTTAGATTATAAACACCATGCGACATAAAACCGTTTAAATTTCCAGACATCACTATGAGCTCATATTATCAAAAACGCTTAATGACAATAATCTTTCACCCTGTTGGCAGTATATTCCTGCAGAGTAAGGCTAAAGGAACTGATAAAGGTATTACATGATAGTATTAAAAATAAACCCAACAATCATAATTCCTGTAGCTACTATAGCAGCAAAGATAACGAGCATTTTCACCTTAAGCACTTTTCTAAGTATTACCATTTCTGGAAGCGAGAGTCCTATTACAGCCATCATAAAAGCCAGGGCGGTACCCAGAGGCACCCCTTTCTCTATAAAGACGCTCACAATAGGGATAATACCGGCAGCATTTGAGTACAACGGAACACCTATAAGAATTGAGAGCGGGACAGAGTACCATGCAGATTTCCCCATAAGATTGGTCATGAAGCTCTCGGGCACATAACCGTGTGCTGCTGCCCCGATTGCAATACCAGCCACGACGTAAATCCAGACCTTGCCTACTATCTCTTTTACAGCGGAGAGTCCCATTGCAATACGATCAGAAAAAGAGTAGCGCTCACCATTTTCCTCCTGCCCTTCATTGCTTACCTGATACACCCACTCCTCTACATATTTCTCAAGCTTAAGACGACCTATAACCCATCCCGAGAGAATGGCAATAACAAGGCCTGTGACCACATATATCAGAGCCACTTTCCAGCCAAAGAGACCAAAAAGTAGTATAACCGCCACTTCATTAATCATTGGGGCAGCAATAAGAAAAGAAAATGTCACCCCAATAGGTATCCCAGCCTGTACAAAGCCTAGAAAAAGAGGTATTGCAGAGCAGGAGCAGAAGGGAGTGACAATACCCAACAAGGCAGCCATTACATTTCCTGTAAACAAAGATTTTCCTTCCAATGCCTTCCGGGTTCTCTCAGGGGTAAAAAAAGACCTGATTATCCCAACGAAGAATATTATAAGACATAAAAGAAGCAATACCTTTGGGACCTCAAAAATAAAGAACCGCAGTGACTCAGTAAAATGCTTACCCCCGGTAAGACCGAGGAGGCTGTCAATAAGCCAGTCAGTCAGTGACTGTAGATTTTTGTAGAGCAGCACCCAGGCAGTCAGCACAACCAATATCAACAACAATTTTTTCCAACCCGCTTTCATATACAACATTGCTATTTTAAACAAGAATAAAAACCCTGATCACGTAATATGCACCGGCAAGGATAAAGACTACAGCCACAATGCGCCTGAACCAAAGCTCAAAGCTCTTTACCCTGTTGTAAAACCTGCCTATCCCGGAAACGGAATATGCTATGATCCAGGAAATGACAATTACAGGTATCCCTGTTGCCAGAGCAAAGAGAAGTGGCAGATAAAGGCCAGAGGCACTTGTTATGGTCATGGGTATGAGCATTCCAAAGTAAAGCACTCCACTATAAGGACAAAACGCCAGTGCAAACAACAGCCCCAGAAGCAGAGCATCAAAATAATGCCATTCACGCTTTTCAGAGAGCCTCTCTGAAATTCTACCCAGCCCCAAAGATCTGATCTTTATAACATCAAGCATAAACAGTCCTATCAGAATAAGTAACGGACCTATTATCTTTTCACCATATAACTGAAAAAAACCAGAGAACTTCAACTGGTCTGCACCAAGAAAAAGAATCACCGCAATGAGTGTATAGGTGATCGCCCTGCCAAGGGTATATAACAGCCCATTAATGAACACCCTGTTACGATTGCTCATATCCTTACAGATAAAACCAATAGCTGTAATATTCGTTGCCAGTGGACAAGGGCTAATGGCTGTCATCAATCCAAGTATGAGAGCTGTTACCCAGGGTAGCGTATTGCTATCGAGAAGAGTTGTCAGGAAACCCACTTATTATCAGATTTTTTAATTTACCAACGGATCAATTTTCTCCTTCATTATCTCACGAAGCTTATCAGGATTGTTTACTGCATAAAGAAAACCCTCATTGGTGATATTTATCTTTAAGTCACCCTGAACAATCAGCAGTGTCTGTCCTGCAACACCCAGCTTTTCAGCAATAGCCTTACCTTCGGCCTCTTCCAGATTAAGAGAGGAAAAATGCAGCTTGCCTGTTTTTAACTGATCAGCATACAGAGTCTCAATATTCTTCTGAGCCTCAGCCTCAATTGTCTTACATGTCATACACCTGGCGGTGTTATGAAAATAATAAACATCAATATTACCGACACCAGAAGCGACTGTAGCCTTTGAAGCCGGTTGAGAATTACATGACACCCCTATCAGGGTAAAAACAACCAATGAAAGTAATAATGTCTTTTTCATCTTAAGGATCTATTTTGTTAATAATTCTTTTAACTCTCCCTCTGAAGGAACCCTTCCCTTTAATACAACCTTTCCGTCAATAACAAGAGCAGGAGTAGACATAATATTGTACTTCATTATCTCTACTATATCCTCAACCTTGGTGACTGATGCATCAATACTGTTTTTCTCAACCACTTCACGTGTAAGTCTCTCAAGTGTCTTACATTTAGGACAGCCCGTCCCCAAAACTTTGATTTCCATATTTTTATTTATTGATTCAAAAATTCACTGAACATTCTTTTGGCTTCTTCCCATGAGTCCCTGTTTATACAATATCTGATATAGGGCGGGTTTATCTCTCCCTGTATCAGTCCGGCATTCTTCAACTCCTTCAGATGCTGTGAAAGAGTTGAGCGTGCAATTGGCAACTCTTCAGCCATATCACCACTGTAACAACATTTGCTTGTGTTACGGATCAGGAAATCCATTATATAAATCCTTGCCGGATGCGATAACGCCTTTGAATAACGCGCCATCTTTTCATGCAATTCAGTGTAAAAAGAGTCCTTCGGCATATCTATTTTGTATTTCGCAAAAATACGAAATACCGTCAATAATCCAAACCATTCCCTGGTTTATTTATATACACCTGTATAAATGGCTGCAGACAAATAAATTAACATGTGTTCTGGGTATAGATTTATTTAGTGACAGGTTCAAACAATCCATACACTATGGGATTGCCTGATCGAATACTTATTTTAAAGTCATCAATCAGGAAGGTCTCTCTATCCTTGTTCCAGATATAGACCCCAAGCGTTGAGTTCCTCAGATTAAATCTGGCGTCAGCGAGTTTCAGGCTGTGTCTGACCTCTGTCCATTCATTACCATCAATCGGGTCAGGCATAAAATGGGAGAAAGGTGTAGCTGTGTATGCTGTCAGCTTTCCACCCCCATCGATTGAGGCTACCAGTAAAGCATCTCCAAACTTTTCTGAACTTTTTACTTTTACCGATATGTCAATATAATTATTTCTGTGACTGACTATTTCGCTCAACTTTTTTCTGAATGTGGGGGAAAATTCAGTTTTACTGTCAATAATATAATTATTTCCGCCATCAGGGTTATGGACAACTTCAGCACTATCAACTGAGGACCAGTTATCGTAAGCACTATCGTCAAACGTAATGCTGTCAATTACAATCATGTGCTCACCATCACGTTTTGAAAACAGATAACCCGTTCCACCGGCATAGTTTCGCTGCCATTTTATATAAGGATAGTACATCATTAATGCAGGTACAATATCCGGATCATTTTCAACTGTTGTTCCAAAGAACAGAAGATCAGAATTTTCTGCATTATCATCCAGATATTTTAGAAGTTCCCTTACTGAATTGAACGAATCGAGCCAGAGGAAAGAGGTATCTGAAACTGGCCTGTCAAAATAATGCCGGCAGAATTTCTTATGTGAATCTATAATTGAGATAACGTTTGCATCAACAGCCCTGGCATCTTTATTATCGCTTAACAACCTTTCATAAGGAGAATTATAAAAAAGAGTATAGTGATGACGCGTAACAACAAGTGAAAAGGTATTTACTATCACTATCACCAATACGATAAGCATATTGATCTGGGGTTTGAATAATCTGATATGCCCGAATATAACGAAATATAGGAATGGGAAGCTGAAGATCAGGACAGAGAACTGAAGAACTGCATTAACATAAACTGAATAAAGGAATCCGATCATCAAAGGCAATGTAAACCAGGCAAGGAAGAGCAGACTTTTTCGCTTGTATAATGGCTGATTATAAAAAGAAAGGATACCTGCAAATACTATTGCTATTGTCATCAAGACAACTATGGGGGAAAACTCTGACAGATAGTAAAGATATTCGGCAACAAATGAAAGACGGGGTTTGCCCAACCAACTCTCAACACCTCCCATACTTAGTTGATGAAGGAATATCTGCAGGTGAGGCAGATAAAGCAACCCAATTATTAACCCACACACAATATACTTAAGTAATTGCTGCCTGGTAATTATGAAGAGCCCACTCAACCAGACTATTGCCACAAAGAGAAGACTGAAGTGATGGTTATAAGTGCACAAGGAGGCTGAAATTATATACAGAAAAATATTGAACAAGTCTCTTTTATTCCCCTTGAGCAATAATCGTGACCATGCAAGGACCATAAGAAGAGATAAAAAGAGTCCGCTTGCATATGGCCGTGCTATATCGCTGTACATTACAGCATACTGAATTGTTGCAAGGTATGAAGCACATATCAGTCCTACTGTCTCATTATACCACAGTTTTGCTATCGCATAGATCAGGTATACTGCCCCCAGTCCACATAAAGCGAATGGCAGTTTTACAATCCATTCTGCCTCTCCGAAGGCTTTTGTCCAGTAATAAAGAAATACCTGTATCAGGGCCGGATGGCCATCAGGTCTGACTCCATTATCAATTAGTTCTCTGAACGATCCAAAATGGGTTCTGTATAGAGCGCTAAGCTCATCAAAGGTATAAGGTATGTCTCTGAAGTGCCAGAACCTCAACAGGGCTGCGACAGACAGTATGAATAACAGTATTGCCCTGTTTGTCAGTCTCATTTCATTCAGAATCCTGTTTTATATTCTTTATCAACAGCAGGTATGCCATCCATCATCCACTCAGGCATTGGTTCATTCTTCAGATAGTGTCCGAAGAACTGTGACATGCGTTTCTGGAAGTCGACCTTATTCGGGATTTTCACCGGCCAATGAGGTTCGCCGCAATAATTAAGCATCCATGCAGGCTTCCCTAGACGTCGCATGGCAACAAAGAACTCAATACCCTGCCACCATGGCACCGCACCGTCATGATCATTTGCCATTATCAGAACAGGCGTATTAATCTTATCAACAAAAAACAGGGGCGAATTTTCAAAGTATAACCGGCTGTCTTCCCATATTGATGCACCTATTCTGCTCTGCTGATGTTCATATTGCATTGACCTGTTACTCCCTGACTCCCATCGTATGCCTCCGTATGCGCTGAACATATTTACCACTGGAGCCCCTGACTCAATAGCAGCAAAGATATCAGTCCGTGTAGCGAGGTATGCAGTCTGATATCCTCCCCAGCTATGACCCTGTGCGCCTATATGCGCCTCATCAACAAAGCCCTTCTCTATCAGCATCATCACTCCTGACAAAACACACTCATATGCACTCTCACCCGGGTAACCAATCCTGTAATGTATGTCAGGATTAAAAACCAGGTAACCGTTACTGGTATAATAATGATAATCTATTGTAGACCTGTGTGCCTCAGGTATCCTGTGACTGAAAAGGTCAGATGAATTCATCTCATAAAAATTTACTATCATCGGATACTTCTTACCAGGATCAAATCCGTCAGGTTTGTACAACACGCCCTCTGTCATCTCACCATTGAGAGTAGTCCATTGTAAAAGCTCTGCACTACCCCACAAGTAATCTCCCTGTTGCGGGTTTGCTTCAGTCAGCTGTTTCTCAACAGTGAATGACAAGTCTGATACAATAACATCAGGGAACTGGCGGAATGACTCTTTGGTAAAAATCACCCTCTGTGAATCTTTGGCCATTATTGGGTCACCCAGTTTATAATCACCAGCGATCAGCATTGCCGGAGTGCCACTTTTTCTGAAATCAGCATAATAATACCCACTCCCTTTACTCCTCTCATCAAACCCCATAAGCAGTTGTTTCTCTGAAGCGTCAATATACTCTATCTCCCTGTCAGGACGGAGGAGTCTGTATCTTATCCCCGACTTCCGTCCGTTTACTGTCAGGTTTACAGGATCACTCTTTCCGTCCGGGTTACATGACCATATATCATATCTGTCACTTATCAGGAATGCTCTGTCGTCTTTCAACCATCCTGCAGGCCTGTAGGGCTCAGCCATATTAGGCACGTCATTATCCTCATCAAAACAGACAGGATTATACGGATATGTCAGCCTCTGTTCTGCTCTCTCTTTAAGAGAGTATGTATACCAGGAGCTATCAGGCCTGTTATACCAGTAGAGGTATTTACCTCCAGGTGAGAACCGTGGTCTCGCCCTGTAGTTCCTCTTCAGAAGCTTCCGCTCTCCTGTACAGATATCAATGATACTTATGTCATAACGTTCAGGATCTCCCTCCCACATCTGCTGAACCTGATAAGGGAGATCAGACAATCCAAGCGCATAGTCACCATCACCCTTATCCTGTAACTCTACAACAGGCATTGAAAGATCAGCCAGCTGAACAACAGTCTTGTTACCCGGATGAAAGACAGCAGTATAAGTTCGGTTCTTATCCTGTGCCATATCAATAACCTGGGCAGAATGAAGTTTGCCTTCATTCCATGTCCATATATCCACATCAGCTCTCTCCTCCTTAAGAAGCATCGTATCTTTCTGCCTGTGGGCAGGTGATGTGCCAAAGAAAAGCCTGCCTGACTTTTTGCCAAAAGAAAGCCGTGCATTCTCATTAACTATCCATCCCTCAGGTACTCCTGTGCTGCCGGCAGAAGCTGCCATCTGCAATCCGTGCGACCTATCCCAGTAATAGAGCGACCATCGGTTTGAGAGCACATCAGTGGTATCTGTGTCAGAAATAAATGCTACTCTATCGGCTTTTACTCCGGCACACAATTGCTTGATACTTCCTCCGGACTGATATATAACTTTATATGATTCATTATCCATATCTCGCATCCGGACAGAAGACTCATTACCTGAGGAAATAAAAAAAACAGCCGGGCTCTCCTCAGCAAAAAGATACTCCGTCACCTGAGGGATAGTGTCAGTTTTTCCTGTTGCCAGGCTCTGCAGAATGAGAGTGTTCCCTTTTTCCTGTTGCTTTGACTGCAGACCATCACCCTTGCCCCCTCCTTTCACATCAGACTTGCCATTCATAACCGGCCCGGTAATCTGATAAGCAATCCAACCGCTCCATTTTTCAGGAATTTTGTATCCCTTTATTTTATCTACAGTGTCTGCCTTACCTGATAAT
>QKCK01000138.1 GCA_003245695.1 Bacteroidota bacterium
AATTCTCAGCTTATTAAAAGCTTGGGGTAACAGGGAGTGAAATGATTAAAAATTTAAGTCAAAACACTTTTAATTGCATGGAGGGGTGCAGGATGATTTTTGACAAACATTGCTGAGTTTAAGTCTAAATCGCTTGCTAATATGCCTTTTTACTACTACCATTCCAGCTTCCAGTTGGTGGTATTTTGAGGTTAGCATTAATTTAAAGGATATTCCAATAAGGGAAGAAGTAATTTATAAATATATAATCTTATAATACAAAGAACAGTTACTTTTCATACCTTCGCACTACTGTCAGAGAACCGAAGAGGAGAGTTTTTAAATAACAGGTATTGTTTTTTTCATTACTGTTACCATTAAATGCAATGGGAATAAGCATTTTATGGGTGCAAAATAGAGTCCTTAAATTTTCCGCATAAAAGAATAACCATTAGAAACTTTTCGACCATGAAGCTAATCCAGATCATTGATAAATATTCTGATGCAGCAATTGATCAGATTTCGGTAGATAAAATAAGTGAGCCCGCTAATCTCAGATTACCACGGAGTGTAGTAATACAAGAAATATCAGCTGCACTTAGTTCATTATCTTATATTGCTTCAGCATTGGCACCATCAAAACCCCCTACCTATGCATTCATAAAAATGCTTGTTGACTCACCCGATCATATATTGTCTATTGAAGGATTCCAGGAAAAGGTCTTAAAGGCGACAGAAGATATGACTATACGTGCCGGCACAGGCCAGGGATTATCGCCCGATAAAAACTATCAGTTGTATATCAGGATACTGAAATCGGCATGGGAGAGTAACCTTGAGATAGACAGAAGCGAAGCTGAACTGCTTGAGGCATTAAGAAATGAGTTAGGCATCTGGACCAGAGAACATCTTTTGTTGGAACACCATCCCGATATACGGCCATTCTGGGATACCTCAGACTCGTATATCTCGGCACGGAATCACCTGTTATTAACAGGCCTGGTCCTCACCTACGAGAATAACTACGTGATAGCCGATGAAGTGGTTATACAGATAAGACGTGCATGGGGCATCGACCTGGAGAGAAATGCCTATGAACGTATGCTTAATCTCTTTAAGAATGAACAGCTGTATAATCCACTAAACAGCATAGGCTTACAAATAAGCGGCACAAAAGATGCAAGGATTAACCGCATAATTGATGCTCTGATTCCTCCCTTTGAGTTTCTGAATTTTATGAGCGTTGAAGAACTAAGGGATTTCTGCAGAAACACAGGCCTCCAGGTATCGGGAAGAAAAACGGAACTCATCTCTAACATCATTGATTACTTCGACCGTGGCCTCGACCTGAAGAAAGACCTGGCACATGAAGAGGTCTCTCCCCTGCCTGCTGACCCTGAGCCACGAGAGCTGCCAGACGAATTGTATTGCAGACTCTTACAGAACCTGACCAACGATCAGCTCTACGACCTGTTATCGCAGAGTTACCTAAAAACAAGTGGCGTAAAAGAAGAGAAGATTGCCAGGCTTATTGAGAGTAACTGGTCGGAGAGATCGGTTTTAAACCGCCTGAGAAAAGGTGATCTGACTGATTTATGCCGTAAGCTCTTCATCCAGGTCTCAGGAGTAAAAAACGAGCTCCTTGACAGGCTGATTGAAGGTGCACATATCAGATACAGCGACTCTACAACAAAAGCTGTTGTGGAAGATCAGAAGACATGCCTGGACGCTAAGGTCACTGAAAAACATGAAGTATCGCCCGATATAACAGTTATAGACACAAAAGAAAAGCAGGCCCTGCCAAAAGACATGCAGAGCATAAAACAGGATTATCCCTTCCTGGACCTGGACGAGCAGATCATTTTCTCTCTTATAAAAGAAGCCAAATCACTTACCGAGCATGAAATTGAAAGGGCAAGCCGTCTGCATGGCCTGGGCTGGTTTCTGACAAAGGCTCACATGTCTGAGATGCTAGCCAAACTAAACAACCAACAAAAGAAACCGATCAATCTGCGTAGTGTGCGCAGTGTAAACATTTATGAGTGGACAGGGATACAGGAGGAGACAGCAAAGAGTCTTGAGAAACACGATGCTCGTGAAGTTATTGACGCCATGCGTCATGGTGTGGTTCCCGACAGGAACCTCGATCTGATAATAGTAGGACATAAAAAAGAACGATCGCACCTGAAGGAGTTATTGGAAGAAGCTAAGAACAATAAATCGCCGTTCAAGTTCATCCGTGGGCCTTATGGCGCCGGCAAGACCTTCCTGAGCTCATGGCTCAGGGAACTGGCGCTGAACGAAGAGTTTGTTGTCTCAACAGTAAACATCGGCCCTGATCAGCCGTTATCTGATCTGCCTGTCTTCTATTCAGGAGTGATTAACGGATTAAGGATTCATGAAAAAACCGACTCAAGCGCCTTAGCTGATATATTAGAGTCATGGCTTCTGTCGATACACAACAAGACATCGAGGATAGAAGGTCTTACTGACCTCGATGCTGACACCCGGAAAAAGCTATCAGCAATTGTAGAGAGGAGAGTTGAATCTGAGCTCGATTATCTGTCGGACCTTGACCCAGGCTTTGCCCCGGCATTAAGAGCATTCTATCATGCCAAAAGCACCGGCAACACAATACTGGCCTCAACAGCAATTGCATGGCTCAGTGGAAGCCAGTCGATGACAGGCAAGATGCTTGGCGAGATTGGTGTGCGTGGTTACCTCGAGTCAAACCAGGTTTTCCCAAGGATACGTGCTCTCCTGGAGGTCATAAAAGGCTCGCGTTACAAAGGTCTTTTGTTATTGGTCGATGAGCTGGAGCTTATCAGGAAATTCCCGCATGCAAGGCAGCGGGAACAGGCGCTCGAGATATTGCGTCTTCTCATTGACGAATCGGGCAAGAACAACTTCCCCGGATGTCTTCTTGTCTTTACCGGCACCGATACCTTCTTTGAAGATGACAGGGCCGGGATAAAAAGCTATGAAGCACTGGCCGACAGGCTTTCGTTACCTGCCTCACCCGATGGTGTCAGCAGCGTGAAACAACCTGTTATTTCCCTGCAGGGACTGGATCAGCCCAAACTACTGTCTGTTATAGGTAAGATAAGAGACATTCATGGCATAGCCTACGGCTGGGATGCCTCAGGCAGGTTTCCCGATGACACTCTGGTGAAACTGGTTCACGACTGGACTGCCTTTGGTGAAGAGTCGGTAAGCAGAAAACCGCGTCCGGTAATAAGGGAGTTTATTCACATACTGGATCTGTGCGAAGAGAATCCTGACATATCGCATGAAGAGTTTGTAAGGATCGAATCGTCCGAAAAGGAAAAGATATCGCAGATAACAAGTATCCTGGCACAGTAAACAATTGACAGATTGAGACAATCAGAAGTTCTGGAAAAGATACATCCCGGGTTACAGAAATTAATCCGGGACAAAGGCTGGACCACCGGCCTCACCGCGATACAGAGAGAGGCTATCCCGGCGATTTTAGATGGCCACGACTGTATTATTGAGGCTCCTACTGCAGGAGGAAAGACCGAAGCCGTATTCTTCCCCTGCCTGACAAAAGCCTCATCCATCAGAAGCGATTCTGTGAAAGTACTATATATTGCACCCCTGCGAGCCTTACTGAATGACATTGAGATCAGGGCAAAAGAATACTCTGCAGCCTGCGGACTCCATTGTTTTAAATGGCACGGCGATGTGAGCCAGAAGGATAAAATCGATGCAATAAACAATCCTCCTGACGTGCTGCTTACCACTCCCGAATCGCTGGAGGCAATCCTACTGCGAAAGGCAAACTGGCACGAGTTCTTTAAAGAGCTGCAGACTGTTATTATTGACGAAGCACATAACTTTGCCCCGGTAGACAGGGGCTGCCACCTGGTGACCCTGCTTGAACGTATAGTGTACAAAACAACAGGTAATCCACAGAGAATTGCCATTACAGCTACTGTAGGCAATCCCGGAGAGATGTTAAAGTGGTTAGCCGGTCCAAACCAGAAACCCGGGAAACACATTTTTGTCAAAGCCGCGACTCAAAAGGAAAAAGACTTTCAGATTCAGTATTTCTATGATGAAGGTGTTGCAGATGAAGATATTCCGGCTTCGTATAAAAGAATAACATATCTGTATGATGAGCTCCGGAACAGGAAATCGATCATTTTCGGTGGCTCAAGAACTAATTGTGAATTGATTGCCTCTGCTATAAACAAGCTGAACTCGTATAATAAAAGAGGCATCCCTGTAAAGGTACGCACCCACCACTCATCAGTAAGTAAATACTATCGCGAGGAGGCTGAGGCAAGAATAAAGAGCAGACGCGATATTGAGAGCGGCATTGATGGCATAATAAGCACCTCGACTTTGGAGCTGGGGATAGACATAGGTGAGCTCGACAGGGTTTTTCAGTTAGATGCCATAACAAGCTCCGGCGCCTTTCTCCAGCGTGTTGGCCGCACCGGACGCCGACCCGACAAGCCCCAGTATTTCCGGGGTGTGCTTTTAAGTGAAAACGATCTTGTTCTCATGACAGGTGTTGTGAGCCTGGGTTTGCAGGGAGTGTCTGAAAAACTGCATTTCCCCTGCAAATCGTTTCACATGTTAGCCCACCAGTTAATATGCCTGTGTCTTCAGAATAACGGCATCAAACAAGAAGCTGCCTGGGATATATTGTCGCGGGCATACTGTTTCTCACAGATAAAGAAGGAGCAGTTCAATGAGTTAGTGGACGATATGCTGTCGAACGATTTCCTGCGCGATGTGGACGGCGAACTGGTAACCGGCGGGATGACAGAGAGATACTTCCTGGGAGCAAACTGGCAGAAGCTGTTTGCTGTCTTCAACAGTGGTCCTATGTATGAAGTGTTCAATGAAAAGAATCATGTCGGCAACCTTGACTGTGCCTTTGTAGAATCGATGGAGGCACCATTTCTCTTTGTCCTTGGGGGTCTTGAGTGGGAAGCGTACAAGGTTAGGCCCGAGACACACCAGCTCTTTGCCCGCAAGACAAAAGCCGGCAATGCGCCGCGGTGGAATGCTTTTCATGGATCGGATGTCCCGTTCGAAACAGCGAAAGAGGTTGGAAGACTACTCTCCTCAGATAACGCACCAGCGTTTCTTACCAACGAGGCCAGAGGGTGTTTCCTGTCGGCCCGGTCAAAGGTTGAACACCTCAGGTGGAACGAAGATAAATGGATAATGACAGAGGGTACTAATGAAGCTGAGTTAGTTACATTTGCCGGCGACAGGATAAATCGTACCCTGGCAAAGCTGATAAACATCTATGATGCTGGGAAAGCCTCATCGAACTATAAGTCAGTTATAATAAAACCTTTCGATTCTGACTCAGTGTTAGATATAGATTCTATAATAACCTTCATCTCAGGCATAAAGCACAGATCGGCCAGTAACCCCGGGCAATACATGAGAAGGATTGAAGAAAACACACCACCGATGTTCTTCTCGAAGTTTGGCAGGTGTCTGCCCGACACTCTCAATGCTGCTGCCCTGGCAGAACGATCGTACGATTTTGCCGGCCTAAGCAATGAACTCAATACAACCATGATAGAAATCTTCTCAACCAATACCTATGAACCATCTTAATTTCACCGCCTTCGACACTGAGACAGCCACAGCCAACCCGGCAAGTATATGCCAGGTAGGTTTTGTTGTGGTGACTGACGGGCAGGTAACACTTGAGAGATCGTATCTCATACAGCCTCCCGGGAACGAGTATGAAGCCAGACACTCATGCATACATGGCATAGATGCCTTAGACACAAAAGAGCAGCCAGCGATTCCTGTTATCTGGGAAGAGATAAGGCCGTACTTCGTCGATACCCTGCTGGTGGCACACAACGCAAACTTCGACTTGAATGTTCTCAACTCGGCACTTGATCATTACGGAATAACAAAGCCTGTCTTTAATTGCGACTGCACCTACCGGCTCTCCGGTCTCAGTTTAAAAGCATTATCAGAGGCATTGAAAATTGACATGACAAAGCATCACGACGCCCTCTCCGATGCACGATGCTGTGCACAGGCTTACATGAGCCTTAAAAAGGGGATCATCCCAGACCACAGCCTGATCAACGACGCTGGGACATCAGACCCCTTTGCAGGTCATGAGAGGCTGTCAGGAGCCGTTTTAAAGCCCAACCTGGAGATAGAGAACATTGACAATCCCTTTTACTCAAAGAAGGTAGTCTTTACGGGGGTTTTGGAGACTATCACCAGAGGCGAAGCAGCTGATGCAATACAGAAGATGGGAGCTGATATAGACTCCGGAGTTAACAAAAGGACCGACTATGTAATTGTCGGTCACGGTGCCGGCCCGTCAAAGCTCAAAAAGATAGACGACCTTAATGCCTCAGGATCGAATATCAAAATCATCAGGGAGGAGGAGTTTCTTGAGATGATAAAATAAAAACGGTTTTTACATCCACTGCAAAATTAATCTGTCATATTCGATTAGCCCACCATAGCTGTTAAACTCACAAGGCTTAAAAATTGGATCAATTTAGCATGTCGAAAAAACGATTGATAGATCGATCTTGTATGGGCAATTGAATATTGAAAAGCTATAATTTCAATATAAAATAGAATATTTTATTGTCTACTTGTTCTTTTTTTGGATGCAAAAAGAAAGAACCAAAGAAAGTGCACCACGGCTGACAAGTCCGGGGTCGTCCTTCGCCCGCTTCACAGGCCAGGCTTCGCATACCCGCAACGGCCTCCCCGTAGTTAGCTTCGCTGAGCTCGCCCCCGACTAGCGTCGGGACCTCGGTTCGCACCAGCCGTGGACAGCCCGTGCGCGCTGCCCTATGTGAAAATCGAGGGTTGAAGTTATTTGACTGGGAATAGATGATCATCGAAAGTAGACATCTTTACTAATCGGAGTCTGCGGTTGTAGGAACGGCCTCAGAGGTTTTTGGATGAAGAGACGGATGCGGAGGGAAGCAGAAGGGTGGGACCTTACCAAGCGTTACTGTCTGAACCAGACATGGCGAAAATCTAATAATCATTTTGGATTAATCTACCATGGATGGTGAGTTGTAACGCGTGGAGATGACCGTAGCAGACGGATCCCAAAAAGATCTGAAGCCTTGATTTTTCTTTGTTTACTTTCTTTGTATCAAGACAAAGAAAGTAAAAGACCAAATGGCAACAAAATCTCTTTAAACAACTGAATAGCAATATGAATAGTCGGTTATTATTATTTCTTTTTGTCTTTTCTTTGCTTCTCCAAAGAAAAGACGAAAGAAAGGAGCCCACGGAGCATAACTTTGGCTTCGGCCTCCGCCCGCTACACATGCCCTCGCTCTACGGCCTTAACCAAAGTTCGCGCGCCCCGTGGACAGCCCGTGCGCGCTGCCTCCTGTGGAAATCGGAGTTTACGGGTGTTTGACCCGGTGTGGACAGCCTGCGCACGTCGCCCTCTGGGGTAATCGGAGTTTGCAGTTGTGGGACAGCCATTAGATGTTTTGTGGTATAACTGCCTTTTCAGAGATAGGATGATATCAATTGAACCGGATTTCTGCTTTCCGGATGATCTAATATATCCAGGGGATAAGCTTCTTCGTATGAATGATATAGTCTTTGTACTGATCCGGGAAGTTTTCGGATAATACTACCTCCTCAATATTTATACGATATATTGTTGCAATAACAACCGGGACAAATAGTATTATTACCGATACCCAATCAGAGAGGGCCAGGCCACACCCTAGAAGTATAAATGCCTGCCCTAGATAGGAGGGATGCCGTATGTACTTATAGATACCCGAGGTAATAAGTTTATGATCATCAACAATCTTTACAGTGTATGTGAACTGTCCTGCCAGCGTTTTTATGGCTGCCATCCTGATGACTAATCCAATGATAATAAAGAGAAGACCACACAATGGAACATAAATAACCGATGTGGAGATCTCACCAAATCCTGAAAATGATACCGGGATACCGATACAGTATCCAGAGATAATGGCGCCATATAAGTACGTTAAACTTTTCCTGTCACTATCGGCAGAACCGGCATGTTTCTTACCCTTACGTATTGCTGATATCCTTTCATACGCTCCCCAGATGAGCATGAAAACAACAGTGATTATCTTAATGATAAATACCAGGGTTCCGTGATTCATGGTTTTTTCAATCATAATATCTCCATATGTCTGTACAATTCACCTGACAGCATCACTAAGATAGTGAAATCTTCTTCTGCCACATATAGTAAGTGTGAGTAAAGACAGATCCCGGAAGAATCTGAAGGCTTGATTTTTCCTTGTTACTTTATTTGTATCAAGACAAATAAAGTAACAAGAATAGGTTCTGATTGAATGTCTTTATTATACTAATAACTAACAATCAGACTATTAAATGTAGAAATATTTTTCTTCTCCTTTCTTTGCGTGCCCAAAGAACCGAGACAGGTACAAATCAATAAAACTTGGTTCATTCTTTCTGTCGAGCTCACGAGCGGAGCGAGTAAAGGAGGAAAGAAAGGGCACCACGGAGGATAACTTTGCCCGAAGCCTCCGCCTGCTACACAAGCCAAATCCTGGTGGATATACCCACCACGGCTTCAACCAAAGTTCGCGCCCTCCGTGGACAGCCAACGCACGCTGCCTTCTGTGGAAATCGAAGTTTGCAGTTATTTGACTGGGAATAGATGACCAGCGAAAGTAGACATCTTTACTAATCGGAGTCTGCGGTTGTTGGAACGGCCTCAGAGATTTTTGGGGAAAGAGACGGATGCGGAGGGCAACAGAAGGGAGTGGCCTTACCAAGCGTTACTGTCTGAACCAGACATGGCGAGAATTTAATAATCATTTAGAATTATTATACCATGGATGGTGAGTTGTAACGCGTGGAAATGACCGGAGCAGACGGATCCCAAAAATATCTGAAGCCTTGATTTTTCTTTGTTTACGTTACTCACACTTCTCCGAAGTGCTCGTGAGCTCGGCATTGGTCTGCTACTCTTATTTTGAGTTTTTGGGGGCCTCGGTTCTTTGTATCAAGACAAATAAAGTAAAAAGAATAGCTTCTGATTGAATATCTGTATTGTTATATTAATTACTAGCAAGTTGAAAAATAAAAAGTTTTTCTTGTTCTTTCTTTGGATGCACAAAGAACCGAGGCATTCCAAAAACCGTTTAAACTTGTAGAAACATTCTGCCGAGCTAACGAGCCGCCAGCTGGCGGTGAGTAACGAACCAAAGAAAGTGCACCACGAGGCATAACTTTGGCTTCGATCTCCGCCCGCTACACTGGCCTAGCCCTAAGGGGCTCTCCTGTCACGGTCTCAGTCAAAGGTCGCGCGCTCCGTGGACAGCCCGCGCGCGCTGCCTTCTGTGGAAATCGAAGGTTACTTTTGTTTGACCGTGTGCGGACGGTAATCGTAAGCTGCCTTCTGTAATGACCTAAACTTGTGGTTTTGAGACCGGCCTCAGAGTTTTTTGGATGAAGAGACGGATGCGGAGGGTTGAATTATTATTCTTTAGTCATTAAATCGTTGATTCGTTAATTCGATCATCAGAATACCCAAACGGCTAAACGCATCAACGCATCAACGCATCAACAAATAAACCATTAATCCCAGGTGACTGACTGCCTGTAATGTTTTGTGAAAAAGGCAAAACGGCGACAGGATAACTATTGCTTCTCAAGCTTTAACCCCGACCAATACATATACACTCTCCCATTATCCCTTTCCCAACGGAGCTTATCGCCTGAGAAATAGCCTGTGCCGGCTAACCTGGCATTCTGTCTGTCGATGGGTTGTATTACCATATTGAAGTGGTGTCTGCCTAAAAAGGTGTAACGGAATGTACTGACCATGCCATTTTTGTTGATCTTAACCTCAACATCCTTTACTACCCTGGCAGAGTTTTCCATGTTGACAACCTTGTATCTGCCGGAATAGTCAGCATATCCTTCAGGCATGGCATAGGGTCCTGTCTTAATATTATGATTCAACAGATTATTATTTATAAGAAAACACATATACTTCTCATATCCCTCCTCACGGAAATCAACCCTGAAGTTTTTCAGTGTCCTGACCGGAATAGTAATGCCAAGCATTCGGGCTTTGACAGCGAATGTTGTATCAGCAAGAGGTATCAAACATAATCTTACCGGCATAACAGGTGTTTTCACCACCAGCCTTTCACCTTTCAGCTTGACCTCCATGGCGCCAAAGTATACGTTCGGGTATATTCCTTCGAACGGTTTTAACCGACTGACATTTAATGAGTCTGTTTCTCTGACAGCTGTCTGCGGCACCGTGTTCCCTGTCAGGTGCTTATACATCGTATATGCAATGCTGCGAGCCATTTCCTCAGGCACCTCAGCCGCCTTGTCTGTGTTCATGCTTACAAAGACTCCGGCTTTCATCTCAGGCAGTATTATCATCATTGAGTGATAAGGAGGCAGTTCGCCGCGATGCGCAGCATATTTTGTAGCTTCATTAATGTCGTCCTGCAGGAACCATGTGAGTCCCATAGCGAAACCTTTGTCCAGCGGCACATCTGCGTTCTGCTGTGTCATCATCATCTGCATGGTCTCCTGCTTCAACAGGGTATTATCTCCATGAAAAGCATCTATAATGCCTGTCATGTACCTGGCGGCATCGTCGGATGTCAGTGCAATGCCCCCGGCAGGAATACCCAGTTTCATGGGCATGGACGTGCTTTCTCTGCCTGAATAACCCCGGGCAACAACATGGTCTGTGGCCTCGCCGGCAAAGACTATGCTGCTGCTCATCTCCAGCCGATCAAAGATGTTGGAACGGATGTATTCAGCATATCCCATGCAACTGACTCTGTGTATCAGAACACCCAGCAATGAATAGCCTGTGTTGCTGTATGAATAGAGTTTCCCGGGCTGGTGGATGGTGCCTATACTGTTTATCAGATCCACCACCTGTTCGTATATCAAAGGATCGTCAGATACTTCAGGAAGGTACCAGTTATACAGTATATCTCCGTGGATACCCGAATGATGTGTTAACAACATGCGGGTGGTAATGATCTTCTCTTCGCCACCCGGCAGTGATAACTCAGGGATGTAGTCAGCCACCGGCCGGTCTAAATCTATTAATCCTTTTTCTGCCAGCTGCATGACGGCAATACCTGTAAAGGTCTTTGTCACCGATGCAATGGGAAACAGCGTTGAATGGTCTGCAATGATATTGTTTTCCTTATCGGCCATACCAAAGCCTTCAGAAAGAAATGTTCCCTCCGGGCCGACAATGGCTACTGATAGTCCGACGATTTTGTTTTTAGCCATCTCTTTTTCGATGTATGCCTTTATTTCTGTAACCATCTTATCTCCTATTATGATCATTTGCTGATTGTCTGATATTTGTGAAAAGCAATTATGCGAAATAATCAGTACAAGTACTGCCAGTATATACTGAGCTAAATTTTTTGACATGGTCTTATGTTTTATCCGGGCATTCAAAATGCCGTCAGATTATTACTCCGTAGTGTAGAAGAGGCTTTCAGTTTTTAAGGAACTCATCCAGAACAAATTTATCATACTCAGTCAGGTTGCCGTGGCGTGACTTCAGGGTAGTGAGAGAGCTGTTTCCTGCAGGCATAACATGCTTTGCCATATTCCTGAACATACTGCCAGTACGTATTTTATAGGTGGCAAATAAAGCTACCCTGGTTTGTTGGGGGACATGTATCTTCTGAACACAACGACTCCATACATCATCAGGCTTCTGAAAGACAACCATCAGGCCTTTTGTCCAGCAACCCATCAGCAGGTAATCGGCATCATGGAGTAGGTCATCACGATATTCACCAACAGGCACGCATTGGGTGTTGATGTTTTTTGACTGTAGGTATGAGCCTATCTCATCTGCGTAGTTTTGTGTAGTACCGGTCTTGCTCTGGTAGAGGATAACTGCTTTTTTCATCTCTGGATATTCTAATAATTATTTTAAATTTTCTGATTCTGATTTTATCAATGCATCCTCAATGGCTTTAAAATGCGCTTTGGAGGTGAGGGTAGCTCCGCTGATAACGTCAACCTGTAGCGACTGTTTATCAATCACCCGCTGGTATAACTCATCGAAAAACGACTGTGGCTGATCCTCCACACTCTGTATTAACTCAATGGTGATGACTCGGCTGTAATCTTTACTGAGTGTATCGACTGTTACCTTACATTCATTCTCACGCCACCCGTACATCCCTCCGGCATAGTAGCCAGTGTATTCTCCGGGTGTTAACGTGCTGAAATCAATAGCCTTAATTTCAAGATTCATTGCTTCATCGTGTTCGAGATTGATCTTTTTACAACCGTATGATGTAAGCAGGATTATTGTTATTATAGTGACAAGGATCTTTGTGTTCATGGTGTGTTGTTGTTGGTTTTGAACTAAAACTGAAAAGACTTTTCCCGTATACTTATTATCATATTATCTTTTTTCGAGATGGCTATAGATATTCTCTTCTTTTAAGATCAAGGCGTATTGTGTCAGGCTGAGCGAAGGCTTACCTAACGTATCGTAGGTGCCATATTCTCTTGCCAGAAAAATCTCGCGCGAAAGAGTGAAATAATCGCTCATATGTTTCAGGTACTTCATTTTGCTGAAAAACAGGGCCATGATTTTTATTATATTGTTTGGCAACACTTTGATTTTGGCATCTTCTGAATAGGCATGCAGGAAAGTCCTGGCAGCATCAGGATGTTTGATGCCTGTTTCTCCCTGTATTGGAAATTCCTTATAGAAAGCCTGTGGGTTACCAACAGCATTTATGAGGTGGCTGGTGTAATCAAAGGCATTGGTGAAATATATAGGGTCTGTTGTGTTTCCTATAACGGAATACACATTATTGCGCCTGTAGATTACAAAGCTATCGGCAAACCAGCTGCAGTGAAGTATGGTATAAGGTATCCCGGAGTTCTTAAGCAGCTTGTGGCCCTGCTTGCGAATTATATTAGGAGCAAATTCAAAACCAACAGGTTTCTGTACATTGTCAAAAGCACCAAGACCTGATATTGCAATAATCTGCCTGATACATTTCCTGTTAACTGCTTCAAGGATGTTTCCGATACCTTCGCGTTCAGCCGAGAACGGGATGTTGGTGTCGGTTGCTTCTGTTGAGAGGCTCAGATAAAGGTATTCGGTATCTGAGAGGGCTGTTTTCAGCTCAGACACATTTCTGACGTCAGCTTTTATAAACTGCAGCTTTGTGTCGTCATTAAAAATATGTCTTGCCTTATCGACGTTCCTGGCAATAAGCTTAACCTCAAAGCCGGCCTTCAGAAGGAACTTAACGACAGGGACTCCAAGGTTTCCTGTGCCGCCGATAATACTGATTTTCTTTGATGTGATCATAACTCTTGTCTCTTTGATTGTTTTCGAGACAAAAGTATGCCGGGCTTTTTAAACCATCTTTTGACAAAAGTCAAAATCGGTTATCTCTTTCTTATACGGCTCAGTGTTGCGTTATCAACGCCGATATATGAGGCGATATAGCCAAGGTTAACACGCTGTAACAACTGGGGATACTCTTTACAGAACCTCTGATAGCGTTCTGTGGCTGAGAGTGTCTGGAAACTTTCAGTGCGCTTAAGCATCTCAGCTATTTTGATATCACTCAAGTCTTTACATATCTGGTTCCAGGCAGGGACCAGTTTATATATCTCCATCTGTCGCTCATAGCTCACCACGCTTAGTTCAGAGTCTTCGATGGCTTTTATATACTCTTTTGATGGTGTCTGATTGTTGAAGCTGTCCATGGAGATAATCAGACAGCCTTCAGGGAAGAAGTTGGTAGTAATTTCGTTAGCCTGGTCATCATAGAAATATGATCGCAGCAGTCCTTTTATCACATAACCTATATGACCGCATACCTCACCTTCCTTAAGGAAAAACTCATTTGCCTTAATAGCTTTTGGAGTATAGCCGCTCATGGTGAGTTGCAGTTCTTCTTCGGTCAGATTGTATTTGTCGATGCTCCATTCACTTATATCCATGGTATTTGTTTTTGCATAGAATATTCACAGTAAAGTATGTTTCCCTGTCATCATGGTTGCAAGGGTAATAAGGAGATGGTTTTTTCAGTAATAAAGTTAAGAAAATTAAGATTAATGATGAGGTTGAGGATAGAGGGGGACGGTGATATGATAAGAAGTGCTGACTGCATTAGGGTAAAGTATATTTTCTACTCACACTTCTCCGAAGGGCCGTGAGCCCGGCATTGTCTTGCTATTCTTATTTAGAGTTTTTTGTGGCCTCGGTTCTTTGTATCAAGACAAGAAAGTGGCAAATCAAAGGTATCTCAGAGCATAACTTTGGCTTCGGTCTCAGCCCGCTGCACTGGCCTAGCCCTGAGGGGCACTTCCGCCACGATCACAGTCAAAGATAGCTTCGCAGAGCTCGCCCCCGACAATAGGAAGTAAATACTCCGGCATCAGCTCCTGAAAACTTTTTATGCTTTATTTCTATTTTAGGCCGAAAGTTATAGGAAGGCAGTACCATACACTAACGGGTTTCCCTCCCTGTTTCCCGGGGGTGAAACGCGGGAGAGACTTAATGACCCTAATAGCCTCGGCATCAAGAAGAGGGTGACATCCTCTTGATATTGTGATCTTGTCTACTGTTCCGTCGCGGCACACACAAAAACGGACAACAACTTTCCCCTGGATATTCTCTTTTTTTGCTTCTTCGGGGTACTCCAGCTTGTCATATATATACTTAAGCATGACCTCATCCCCGCCGGGGAAGACTGGCATATCCTCTACAACTACAAATACCATATCATCAAACTCTTCCTTGGCCGGCTGATCACCATAATTAAAGCCGAGGGATGAGATAGAAAATGGCTTTTTAATATCTGCAGCGTAACGAAAAAGGTTTATTATCCTGTAAATCTCGCAGTCTATATCTGGATGGATTGACTCAGATAATTTAGGATTTCTTATTCTTCCTTCGGTATCTATAGTGCATTCAATGCCCACAGCAAAGTGGTTAATATTTGCATCTAATGCCCTTGGAGGCATGTGGAAATTTGCTGCGATAAAAGCCGGCAGACTGTCAATAATCTTGTAACCAATTGCTTTTGTTTTTTTATCCTGTGTATAATAATCTGCCTGAAGAGGAGTGTTGCTATTATTGCTGACCTTAGAATAAGAATAGTAAACAGTATCTGCAGTGTTATCCTTGTTATAGTATATCCATTTGCCTGTTATGCGACCATACCTGTAATACCCTCTGGAATAAATGCTGTCTCTCTCATCATAGTTTATTACCAGTCCATGTTCTACAATTGGATTCAGTGATTGATATTCACCGTAATTAACTATTGTCCCATCGGTTTTCCTGTCGGTAAGACAATAATGACTGTTCTTCAACACCACCTCACGTATAAATACTGCACTCTCTTCAGAGGTGGGAGTATAATCGTCATTAAGATATACTCTTACAGTGTCCTGGGAAAATCCTTTAAAATAAAACAATAGTAATAGTGTTGTTAACAGTAGCTTTTTCATGAGTTGGTTAAATATTAAAATGACTTTTATAAATGGAACAAAATGTATGTACTGCACCGGGATTATATCTCAGTCAGTAAATGAAATAAAAATATACTGAATATGCAATTGGTTATCGCCTGTTTTCAGATTGTGGATTCATTTCCTTCGGTTGGGAGGGGTGTTGATGGGTTGATTTGTTTATGCGTCACAAGAATCCCCAAACGACTAAACTCATCAT
>QKCK01000106.1 GCA_003245695.1 Bacteroidota bacterium
CCTCATTTAAGTTGCCAGATGCTCACTCCGGAGCAAGCTCATCAAGGCAATGGTCAATTAAAAAAACTGTGGAAAAACTATTACAAAAAAAGAGTAATTTTAAATGTATAACCTGTAAACTTTTTTCAGGACGAGTCAAGTCATGTTGATGCGTTGATGCGTTTATTTGTTGATGCGTTGATGCGTTGATGCAGTATCAGGTGATCACGGATCCCGCTCCGCGGGAGTTAGCTTCGCTGAACTCATCCGCTGCTGCGCTCCGTTCTTCAGCTTTCGACTTTCGACTTTCGACTTTCGACTTTGGACTTTGGACTTTGGACTTTGGACTTTTTCTCACTTCTTCAATGCCACAGCCATGTCATACAAAGCCTTGTCTTCTTCACTTACGGGGCTGATAACTATATTATGTGGCGTAGGGCGATTCTCATCGTCGACATGAATGAATGTTATGAACCCATCAACCAGGGGAGTGTCATGCCCTCGCTTGGTGACCATGATATATGCAATGAGACTGCTTTTACCCGTATAGACAATCTTTGATGTGAATGACAACACCTCTCCCGGATTGGCAGGACGGGTGAAATGCATGCCATGTATCTTCAGACATACTACATTCTTGGGGTTAAGAAAGGATGCCGCAGCCACAAAACCGGCTTCAACAAACCATTCTGCAGTACGACCTGCAAAAAGGGTCCCGTGATGATTCAGATCCTCGCTCTTGACTAACCTCATGGTGGTGTTAACAGAAGGTGCGGTTATTATCTTTTCCATATTATTTATGTTTCTAAATTGTGTTTCTACCGAATTTAATGTCTTGCCATAGGTGATGCTGAGATTCAGCAAACCCAAACCTAAAACAATGTGTTCCCCTTGCTGATCTTTTTCTCTTTCTCCTTCTCTTTGAGGAAAATATAAACTAGGTATGCTGCCGCTATTATCAATAAGACAATTATGCTTATTCTTATTATGAAACCAGTGTCAAGAGTATCAAAGAAACTGACTGCGGGGTTTGTTGTATGCCCAACGTCTATGCCGAACAGGTTCTTCATGACAAACAGCAGGAGATAGGTAAGTATACCCGCAGCTATAGGCGTTGTTATCCATCCTGAAGCAATCCCTCCCAGTACTTTGAGGTTTATGTTTCTCACCCCTTTATAAAGGCCAATGCCAAGAATGGCACCTACTATCACCTGTGTGCTTGAGACCGGCACAAGAGGTATCGCCGGAAGCCCTATGCCTTTTAAAAAACCTGACAGGGCTGATGAAGAGAATATAAACAATACCAACGACTGTGCCAGTACAACCACAAAGGCAGCTTCGGGTGTCAGTTCAAGAAGATTGTTACCCAGGGTGCTGATCACCTTTTTTGAATATGTAAGTATGCCGGCTGCTATTGCCAGCCCACCGAGTAAAAAGAGCTGTTGAGCACCTGTGAGGGTGAAGAATAAGAAGGTCTGTGGCTGTAGGTTTGAACTTGAAACAAACACCCCCATGACGTTTGCAATGTTATTTGCTCCAAGACTATATGCCCCAAAGGCACAGACAATTATCAGGCCCGCCCTGATAACCGATTCGTAGCGAACGAGGTGCATTTTTGTCTTTCTTCTGAGTCTCTTGACAAGATGATAGAGGCCAAAAGCAAAGAGACCACCAAGCAGAGGCCCTGTAAACCATGTTAAAACAACCTGTGAAAGCGACCTGGTGTCTATTGCATTGTCAGTGAAAAAACTCCATCCTACAATTGCCCCTACAATGGCCTGCGTTGATGATACAGGGAGCGAGGCTTTAGACATCAGGTAAAGAGTGAAGCCGGCACCCAGCGCCACTGTGAATGATCCCCCGAGAGCATTGACTGACCCAACCTTCCCAAGAGTGTCAGCAGCACCTGCCCCTTGTAAAACAGCTCCCAGAATCACAAATACAGATGCTATTATTGCGGCCCTGGTAAATGACATCATACGGGAGCCAACGGCTGAACCAAAAATATTCGATGCGTCATTTGCCCCTAATGACCATCCAAGAAAAAGACCGCTTGAGATAAAAAATATAAGCATGATCAGAGCATTAACCTTATTGCCATTGTTGCAAGCATGTCAGCTGCATTCTGTGAACGATCTGAAATGCTTTCAATATGATGTAAAATATACCTCAGATGCGCTTTCTCAGGTAATGTAAGCTCGGGCATAGTATGAAAAATGCGCTTCTTGATGTTGAATGAACTCTTATCTGTCTCACGCTCAAAATAATAAACCTTAACAAGTTTGTCCCTTACTACGTGTGGCTCCCTGAAGAAGGCCCTTGCTGCCGGTATCAGCTCCTCAGCTGCGTTGGCTGACACATCAGCAATGTTGATAAAGTCATTCTTCAGCGACTCAGGTATAACAGGAATCTCAATGTAAAACTCATTCAGCGAACTCTTGGCTGTGTCTATTATCTCATCAAGCATGTCAAGAAGCTTCACTATGTCACTCAGATGTTGCGGAAGTATAGAATGAACTATCATCTCATTCTCAATAGCCCTCTGAAACTTGTCTGCTTTCCCCTCCAACTCATCTATCTTCTTTAAATGAGATTCAAAAGCCTCACTGTCACCGTGAACATATGCTTTTATACCTTCCCTGAAAATAAGTATACCTATCTCTATTGTGTCAAAAAACTCATCAATCCTTAATACAAGCTCCCTTGTGGTATTTTTAAACAGTGACATTATTACATCGATTTTTTGGATGAATAAAGATAAATCAAAATTGAATATCAATTTACCAAATAATTATTGAAACCTTCTCGTGAGGCTCTGAAAACCATGTGTCAGAGTTAACTGTGAACCCTGATTATTCCATAATACTATAACTCAATAATACGTTCAACCTTGTGTTTTTTCAGGTACCCTTTAATTATTACCTGGATATCGCGGTTGTCATTTGCAGAAGAGATGCAATCATGAATGGCTTCATATCCAAACCCCAGATCATTTATATTAAAATAGCCATAACCTACATATTTGCCATTCAGTATCTTTACTGCAGAACGCTCATCTGGGTTACGTCCGCAGTCAATGATAAAGAAGCTGCGGCCGGTGAAGATGAACTCATCAAGAGCCCGTGACGCCCTTATGTTATAATCCTCTGGCGTCTCTTTTCCACAACAGGCTCCACGACATATGCCCACCTGGCTGTGAAAACATGCTCCTGGTGAGTCGTACATGCCACATAACTTCTGACATAATTCATATGTACTTATCATCTGCTCTGCTTTCTTCCGGGCCTTGTCTCTTGAGGTGAAAAGCGAGAGGGGTATATCATCATCATTTGCACTCCGGCATTCAAACCTCATATATCCATTCTCATCAACAGAGTGATAAATGCCCCATTGAAAACCTGTTCTGCGTTGTGCCTTGTTGTATAAAGGCTTGTTGCCTTTTATCTCCTTTGACTCAAGCAACAACGCAATAAGCTCACTGCCGGTCTCCTCCCATGTTATGTCTGTAATCTTGTCACGCATCTCAATAGACCTTCCGGTGGTGTTGTTGCTTAAATGCGTGTCTATCCTCTGCCTGAGATTATTGCTCTTGCCTATATATATGATGTCTCCTTTCTCATCATAAAAATAGTAGACCCCAGGCAATGCAGGTATATTCTCAATCTTCGATGTGTCAAGAGCATGATGCAGCTTTGACATCTTCCTGTTACTGATAATCCCTTTCCCGGGCATCTGAGCATCTTTCTCAAGAAGAATCTCGAAGAGCTTAACTGTGGCAAATGCATCACCTGAAGCCCTGTGCCTGCCATTGATCTCTATACCCAGATCATTGCATAGATTACCGAGACTATACGACCTGTGACCAGGCAACAGTTTACGACTTAATGATACTGTGTCAAGCAATGGTCTGTGATAGTTGAAACCCAGCATACTGAATTCCTGTCTTATAAAAGAGTAGTCAAACCTGGCATTGTGCGCCACAAATACCATCCCCTCAGTTATCTCAACAATTTTTTTTGCCACCTCATAAAAACACGGCGCATCCTCTACCATCTCATTGGTGATGCCTGTAAGATTAGTGATATAATATGGTATGCTTCTTTCCGGATTAATAAGACTACAAAACTCATCTATTATGGTGTTGCCATCATATATATATATCGCTATCTCAGTAATCTTCTCAAGTTTAGCACTGCCGCCTGTGGTCTCAATGTCAACAATGGCATACATCCTTCATGATATTTTTATACGCGAAGATAGGTATTAATGAGACTTTTGGATC
>QKCK01000170.1 GCA_003245695.1 Bacteroidota bacterium
TACTGCATTTACATTAACCCCTTCTAACTCCATGGAGAGTGGCACATACTTATCAGTATTAGGCAATGATGACAGGTCAATGGTAATATTTTTTCTCTCTCCGGGCATCAGTGTAAAGTAATTGTCATCTACAAAAACAGGAGAGACAATCCGGCCGTCATCGTTCCTCATTATTTTCAGCCTCAGAAATGATGCGACAGTGGTTGAGTTATTAGTAAATTCCAGCAGGAATTTTTCTTTCTGACTCTTCAATACCATAGCACTGACCTCAGCCTTTGGCATACTGAAGAGTGGAGAATAGTCTGTCTTGTCTTTTGTAAGCCAGTATGTGTTTTCATCTAAAAGCACCCCTGTAGATGTATAAATAACCTTTATACGCAGAAAGCAGAGGTTGTCAGTCAGTCCTGAAAAATCAACATGCCATTTCTTCTGAGCCTCATTGGGTGACAGTCCTGTCTCTTCGGTTTTACTCCAGAGCGTCCTGCCACTGATATCTGTAAGTTTCACCTCCAGTCTGAGCCCCACCTTCTCTCTCGGGGTTGTATTAACAAACCAGATGCATGAGTCGGCAGGATTATACTGTCCATGAATAGGGGCAGCCCCATGTCTGTATCCGAAATATGTTGCATTCTGGTCGAGAAACCAGTCATAAAACTGACCTTTAAGTGCCGGCCATGGATTATGGTTCTTCCACACCATCACACCCGTGTACCACTGCCACATGTGAGTGTTATGTCCTTCCTGCAGTGCTCTGTATTGATCATAACCCAAAAGCTGTGCCTTCATGAAGAAGTCATTTATATCCTTTACATCACCGAAGCGACCTATCATATCACCAAAACCCTGATACTTGTGATAACGCCAGACAGGATTGACAGAGTCAGCTTGTGGCAATACTATATCTTTCTTTTCCATTATCAATGACATATTCTCTATGTTCGGCAACCCTACTGATCCTATCTCAGGATTGAAAGGGTACCATTTCTGTGTGAAAAACCATTCCGGCTCCTGTATCCGGTATGGGCCATCACCATTGTTCCCTATTGTGTTTCGTAACAGATCAGGTGACGTTGACTCGTCAAGGTAACATCTTGTACCGTCATTCTCATCGAGCACTTTCTTCACCCTGTCATTAAGGTCAGATGAAGGAGGATACTCGTTTCCACCACACCATATTACCAGTGAAGGGTGATTACGGAGCAGCTTTACCTGATCCTCCAATGATGCAATAAATAGATCTTTGTTTTCAGGATACTGCCTGCGTTGCTCCTGTGATTCTGCTTTCTTAGGGTCATACCAGCGGCCATTGCAATCGCCTGTTATCCATAGATCCTGCCATACCATAATACCATATTTATCGCACGACTCATAGAAATCAGGTCTCTCGGTGATAGAGCCACCCCATACGCGAATCATATTCATATTCATGTCAGCCACCATCTTTACCTCACTGTCATAGCGCTTTTTATTAAGGCGGAGCATGGCATCGCTTGCAATCCAGTTTGTGCCTTTGATAAATACCTTTTGTCCGTTGATGGTGAAGACTCTGGATCCCGTTGACTCATCAAAGTAACTTCCTACCTCCCGGAAACCAAATGTAAGATCCTTCCTGTCAGAGACCTTCCCGTCTTTTGTCTCAAAGCTGACGGCAGCGGCATACAGTGACTGTGTGCCCATCCCATTTGGCCACCATACTTTTGGATTAGGTTGCTTGATCTCATCAAAAACAACATTAACCGTAGAATGGGGTTCCAGAACCATCTTCTTTTTCTTCATGGTGGTGGCAAAGGTGACATTCAACACCCCCTCAACTATTGCATCGGTGGCATTTGTAACATCAACTGAGAAGGAGACAAAAGCCGGATCCTGCAGCTCGCCAGGCATCCTCACGCCCGGAACACGTACCCTGGCATGTATGTTTGTAAGATCTACCGATCCTGTAATCTCAACAATAACCTGATCCCATATACCGGTGTTACGGTCTCTGACTGGCTGTATCCAATCCCACCCTGCCGTAAACTGCATTGTCACATCCCTGGCAATAGTGCCATCGCCACCCTGACCTCCATTGGGATTCCCCGGATTCATCGGAGGTTCAACCAACACTGCCAGAAGATTTTTGCCACTGGGATTGAGATACGGAGAGATATTGAAACGCTCACTCAGAAACATACCCTCATGCTTCTCAGTCGTCAGCCGGTGACCATTGAGATATATGTCTGCAAAGTAGTTAATTCCCCTGAATGTAATCCATACCTGCTTCTCTGAAGGAATCCCTTCTGTAGAGAATTGATTAAAATACCAGTATGTATAATAATCTCTTCCGGCATCATACACATCAGGTATCTGTTCATTGTTAAGTCCGAAATATGGATCAGGAACAAGCCTGTTATTAAGAAGAGTTGTCAACACTGTACCAGGCACTGTGGCATCCATCCAATTTGTCATGTCTGGCAGAGAATCTGTCAGTGTGTATCCGTCAACACCTATTTCTGAAGCCTTGATTGCTTTCCAGCCAAAAGTCAGTTCTGTGGTTTGAGAATAAACAGTGAACGAAAACAATAATAACCCTGTGAATAATAACGACTTCCTCATCAACATTATCTTTAAATTCAGATTTGCCAATATAAGGATTTTATCTGTATCTTCCTTCAGAATGATAGCCCAAGTAGACATCACTCATTCCCATAGCCCAAGCTGTCTCTCTCCATCACCACTCTCAAGTGATGATACTGTTACTCCCAGCAGCCTTATTCTCACCTTTGACAAATCAAGCGACTTCCTTAATGACGTTATCTGATCATGCAGTGTCTTGAAATCATCGACATAATGATTCAGTGTATGACTACGCGTTATCTGTCTGAAATCGCTGAACTTTATCTTTAATGTCACTGTCCTGCCGTGAAAATCCGACTCTCTGACCCTCTTCATCACCTCCTCCTCCACATGATACAACTCGGCAATTATCTCAAACTGGCGGGTCAGATCCTTATCAAAAGTTGTTTCAGCCCCAACTGATTTTCGTACTGATTCACACTCCACCGGCCGCTCATCAATGCCACGAACCATCTGGTAGAAGAATGAACCTGCCTTCCCAAAGTTCCGTATCAATGACTCTTCATCCCATCGTCTTAAATCGCTACCGTGATGAATCCCAAGATTATGCATCTTCTCTGCAGTCACCTTGCCAATGCCATAAAACTTATCCACCAGGAGGTTATCAATAAATGGTATTGCATCATCAGGAAGAATGACAAACAAGCCATCCGGCTTCTTTATGTCAGAAGCCATTTTTGCAAGAAACTTATTATACGAGACACCAGCAGAAGCAGTAAGTCCACGCTCGGCTTTTATATCAGCCTTTATCTTCCGTGCTGTAAGTATGGCTGACCCTATCTTCAGCTTATCACAGGTGACATCCAGAAAAGCCTCATCGATTGACAACGGTTCGACAAGATCTGAGTATCTCGACAGGATTTTAAATATGGCCTCTGACTCTTCCTGGTAACGATCGAACCGGCCCCTGACAAAGATAATATCCGGACACAGCCTTTTTGCTATTACAGATGGCATAGCAGACCTCACTCCAAAGCGCCGTGCCTCATAACTGGCCGCTGAAACAACACTTCGGGGACCAGTCCCCCCTACAGCAACATTCTTCCCTCTCAGCAACGGATCATCAAGCTGCTCAACAGATGCAAAAAACGCATCCATGTCTATATGTATTATCTTACGCATAGAGGCTACAGATAAACAAAAATAATTCATTCAAAAAAAATGTTGTCATAAAACATAATTTAATTTTCAGACCTATACTGCTGTTTATCTGAAACATACACTTCGGTCATTAATATCCTGAAAATACTTCTTGTATACCTCGATTGTTTTTCTAAAATTGCAGGTTCGAAAAAAAATTGAGATGACATTGATAAATAAAGGAGAAACTGAAAGGCTTTTTGCGTTGATACTGACCCAGCACAGACGTTGGGGGACAGTGCTTTCTCCTTATATCATACAAAAGAGGAAGAATGTTGATTATTATGAGATGACAGAGGCACTGTCACCCCATCCTGACACCGCCACTCTAATGCAGCTTGCTGATGAAGAGAGAGAAC
>QKCK01000258.1 GCA_003245695.1 Bacteroidota bacterium
AGCAGATCAGTTGAGTATTCTATCTCACCCTCTATCTCTTCACCATTCTCCCACATGTAGAAAGTCATGTCAAATGGAGAGAATCCCTTTTTAACAAAGACTCTTTTGCCCTCTACACCACCAAGTGACATTGGGTTAGTGAAGTTATTAATCCATGAAAATGATATCTGGAAGAAGGGATTAAGCCCAGGCATTCTCTGTGGCTTCACCACCTCAACAATCTTTTCAAAGGAGAGTTGTGAATGTTTTAGGGCTTCACTAAATATACCCTTTGAGTAGTAAAGATGATCCTTTAGTGAGTTGCTTGTGTCAATTCTGAATCTAACAGGCAGAGTATCTACCTGAAGTCCGAAAGTTTTGAAGGAGTTGCTATCCCTCCTGTTCATCACAGGGACACCTATACAAATATCCTTTTCACCGGTATACTTGTTAAAAAAGATACCAAGAAGTGAAAGCAGAGTATTAAACAGTGAGAGGCCTGATTCTTTTGCCAGATCACGCAGTTTCATTGATAATTCTGCCGGAACAATAAAAGGTTCTCTGCAGCCCAGCCCGGAAGGAGTACTCTTCCTTTGAAAATCATATGGGAATTTTAACTCGGAGGGGCAATCCATAAGGTCTTCATACCAGTAATCTGATAATCTCTTTTCCTCATCGGCTGACAGTGCCTCCTTTTCAAGCGCGGCAAAGTCGTAGCTATGAAACATTAGCGGAGCGAAAGCCACCTCTTCCCCTTTGATGAGGTTGCTGTATATCTTACTAACCTCCTGAACAAACAGGGAGCGTGAAAAGCCATCAAATATTATGTGATGAATCTGCCCGCAGAAATAATAGCTGTTGTCATTCTCTTTAAGAAGATAAAATCTGAAAAGAGGCCCCTGCTCCAGATCAAAAGGGACTCTTGATTTCTCCCCCATGAAATCATAAATTGTTTCACGTCTCTTTTCTGGGGCAGAATCTGTAAAATCTACAGGCTCTATTACTATCTCCTGCTTAATGATACTTATGTACGGGCCTGTCTCATTCTGTCTGAAAACAGAAAACATGGTATGTTGCCTGTCAAAAAGTATCTCAATGCTTTTCCTCAGCACCTCCCTGTTGACATACCCATCAAGATGATAAGCAAGAAGTACATTATATGATGGATTTAGTTTGTCCTGCTGTGACACAATCCATAATCTCTTCTGGTTTGAAGAAAGGGGCAGATTATTGTGATCGGAAAGGTGTACTAAATTTTTCATTTTTCTATAATTTCACTGAAGACATAAGCCTGCTAGCTGATTATTTTAGAGGTAATGCTGAATAAATGGTTTTCCCTGAGCTGTTCTTGGGAATAGTATCAATAAGTTTTATCAGGAATCCATTTACGTTAATTCCTGTTTTTTTAGTCAGATATTCAAGAACATGGTTTTCATGTTCACTGTTAGTAATGAAAACTATCATCCTATCATCTTCGCCGACACAAGCGCAGTCCGGAACAATGTTTTTCAGAAGTCGCTCAGTCTCATCAAGGTTTACCCTATTGCCAAAGAGCTTAATGAATCTTTTCTTTCGTCCTACAATATAATAAAAGTTATCACTATCTCTTTTAGCTAAATCGCCGGTAATAAGCAATCCATTATTGTCATCACCCCTGGAGAGGTCTTCCCCCTTTTCGGCATAACCAAGTGAAACATTTTTCCCTTTGTAAACCAGTTCTCCCACTGTTTCCGGATCATCAATGTAATTATTGTTATCATCAATAAGATAAAACTCTCCGCCAGGAATTGGGTGACCCATACTTCCAATTTTCTCCAGGGCAAATTCATGAGGCAGATAACTCATACGGGCTGTTGCCTCTGTCTGACCATACATGACAAAGAAACGTTTTCCTGTTGCTCTGCAATACTCAACAAATTCCCTGTTAAGATCAGGGTTCAGCTTCCCCCCTGCCTGGGTCAGTGTAGTAAGATAGGGCAGATCCATTTTAAAGAACCGCAATTTCTTAAGTACTTCATAGGAATATGGAACCCCGGACATGGTATTTGCTTTTTCTCTTTTAAGGAATGCCCAGAAATCGCCTTCCATCATAGTCTTTGTGGTAAGAAGTATAGTAGCTCCCTGAAGCAGATGGGTGTTAATAACAGACAGCCCAAACGAATAACTCATTGGCATGGTGGTTATTGGCCTGCTCTGGTCAGTTATTCCCAGGTATTCGATTATTGACCTGGCATTTGCCTCCAGATTGGAGTAACTGATTCTTACAAGCTTAGGGCTGCCGGTACTACCGGAAGTGGTTAATAAAAGTGCCAGCTCGTCATAAATCTCAAAATACCTATCCCTCTCCAAACGTACCAGAGAGTATTCATCTTTCTTATAAACAAGACTATAATCAGCAAACTCACCTGTGCGCGACTCAGGCAACCAGATATACTCAGGCTTATAGACTGAAATCAACCCATCAAGAAGCTCACTGTCAATAGAATCGTCAAGAAGCAGAGGTACAACCCTGTTTGCAAGAAATGAAAGATAACCACACAGGGAATCTGGTGTGTTTCTGCAAAGCGAAAACACCAGACACCTGTGATTTATTTTGCTATATAACTCACCTGAATAATCCAATAAATCACCATAGGACATAGAAAGACCCTCAGGAGTTATTATGGCAATACTATTCCTGTATTTGCCAAAAAGGTCAGTGAAAAACATAATCCTTCTAATTTTAAATAATCCTCTCTACAATGTCTCTGACCCCATCTGAACTGTCCTGAAAGATGTACGTATAAAATAAACAGACCAGCTTATAATACCAAGGAACTTGAATCCATCCTCAACTGTGAAATAGTATGGAATATGGATTCCAAGATCAACTAATACGTCTGTAAACACAGAGCATCCAAGGAATCCAAATGATAGTATCAAAAATAGATAGTCAGTCTTTTTCACAATACTGAAGAAAAAATAGAAGATGGCAATAACCATCAGTCCATAAAAGGAATAAAGCACTTTTTCATTGATATGAAGATACTCCGGGAAAACCACATCATGCATCAGGAAAAGATCATCAATAAGCAAGCATGTGGTTAAAACTCCGGATATTAAGAGCAATAAGGATCTCCTGGCAGCTACCCCGTTTCTTTTGGAAACAAAATATGAATAAAAGAGAATTGCTGCGGTTCCGCTCCACACAATAGCACCAATGTTTGACAACACGCCATAAAACGGCTTGCCATTCAATATCTGAATAGGATCGCGTGAAAAAATGGCAAAGCTGAAGTCGCCTTTATATGCAATTGTAAAAAGTACAATTACTATAACTACCGGCAGCGTGAAAACTTTAAGCAAGTATAAAAGAGTCTTTCTCTTGAACAAATTCATAAGTGTTATATTCTCATCATTGTCTGAACCAATATTCTTTAACATGTTACTCTTAACAAGATTAATTTGTAATTCCAATCAAATCACAGGTTAATATTCAGCCTGCCTAAAACCTCCTTACCCCTCTCATAGCTGGTGAAACAAAGGATATCCTCAGTATCAAACGAAACATTGAACTCTTCTTCCATTGCAGCTATCAATGCCATCTGGCCGACAGAATCCCAGTTTGCCAGAGACTGATACTGGGCCGAGTTTAATTGTTCTGATGATATTCTAAGTCGTGAAATAAACACCTCGTTGTATTTTTCTAAATTGCTCATGTAAAAATTAATTAACCAAGTTTTTGTTACTATTTATCTGAAAGAAATTTTGCCAGTGCTTTTATTGTAGGGTTCTGCATAACAGTCATTGGATTAATGTTTTTCCCAAACTCTTTTTTCAGGAGGATTGCCATCTGTACAAGCAGCAGTGAATTACCTCCTATCTCGAAGAAATTGGATGTAAGGTTAAAATTGTCTTTTTTAAGTATTCTCTTCCATATCTCAAAGACTCTCTTCTCATTGCTGTTAGTCAGGCTAACCTGGGTAGTCGGGGGCATCTCGGTGAGATAAGAAAGAAGTATCTTACGATCGGCTTTGCCGTTAGCACTCAGAGGAATCTCTTTGATCTCCCTGAAAAGCGAAGGTATCTTATACTCAGGAAGGTGTGGTTCAAGGAATGACTTCAGCCTGGAAGTATCTGAGAAGCTGCTGCCCGGTATTGCCTGATAGAAGGCAGCGAGGTAGCTCTGTTCTGTATTAGGATTAACTAACAGGACGACACAGAATTTTATGTCAGGGCAGAGTAGGATTTTTGATTCTATCTCACCAAGTTCAATTCTCATGCCTCTAAGTTTGATCTGGCTGTCAATACGCCCGATATAATATATATTCCCATCATTTGACCAGTATGCTATGTCACCTGTCCTGTATGCCCTGGTTTTCTTTCCGAAAAGGTCAAACTGAATAAACTTCTCATCGGTAAGGGGTATATTATTAAAATAACCTCTTGCCAGGTTCACACCACATATGAGTAGTTCGCCAGGCATATTAAGCGGCTGAAGTTTGTATGATTCATTGACAACATAAAGGCCGGTATTATCAACGGGCTTCCCGATAGGTATAGAATTTACCGGTTCAGGCAGACAGTCATAATATGAGACGTCTACTGTTGCCTCTGTGGGGCCATAAAGATTAACAACCCGGGCTCTGCCTCCTGTTTGTGCAGTATACCTGTAGAAGTCATTAACGATAGTGGTTGTTAGTGCCTCCCCGCTGCAGAAAACTGTTTTAAGAGACGCCAGATCACCTGAATGTGGTATGCTGTCAAGAAATGTCAGGAAGGTACTGAACATTGACGGCACAAAATGAATAATGGTGACTCCATATTTTTTTATTGTGGCAAGGATTGTCTCCGGACTCTTCTCTCCTTCCGGTTCTAACAGAACAAGAGATGCCCCGACAAAACTCCACCAGAAAAGCTCCCATACAGAGACATCAAAAGTAACAGGTGTCTTCTGGAGGAGAACATCAGAGGAAGAGAGCGGATACTTCTTCTGCATCCATCCTATTCTGTTAAGTACTGAGTGATGTTCAATCATTACCCCCTTAGGCTTTCCTGTAGTACCTGATGTATATATTATGTATGCCACATCAGCAGGAGAGACAGACCTGTCCGGAGTATTGACCTTATGTGAATGGATCTCTGACATGAAAATATCAATATCTGTCTTATTGATCCCGTCGGGTAAATTTGAGGAAGTCCCTGCCGAAGTGACTGTCATTGCAGGTGTTGCATCATCTAATATCTCACTTATCCTAGATGCCGGAAACTTAGGAGAAACAGGCATGTATATAGCTCCGGCCTTTAATATCCCAAAAACAGATACCATAAGACCAAAACTCCTTTCAAGACATACTGCTATCCTGTCGCCTGGTTTGACATTGTTATCAATCAGATAATTTGCAAAAGCGTTTGAATAAAGGTCAAGCTCCCTGTAAGTCATCTTTTCGTCGTTAAAAAAGAGGGCTACCTTTTCAGGATTCAGCTCTGCCTGAGCAATGAGTTTACTATGCACACACAGGTTTTTTTCGTACTGACATTCAGTCGTATTCCATTCTGTATAAAGCTCCGACTCTTTATTTGTTACTATGTCTATCTCCGACAACAATTTGCCAGAATCCGGAAAAGCGCTAATGACCCTGGATATATTTTCTGCCCATTCCTTAACATATCTTTCGGGAAAGGCATCAGAGTCATAGTCGAAAACAAGTGTATATTCATTCTCACTGGTAACAAGAGAGAAACTGAGGTTTCTGTATCCGATGGGTTGACTCCCGCCGGCAAACTCCTCATTCTGATCAAGATAAGTAAAAGTAACCTTGCTCTGTTCTCCTGATACACTTTTCACCTCCGACTTGCTAAGGGGTTCTGTTGCTGACAGCCCACCATTAATTTTTTGTGAAATATCTCCCAACAGCCATTCCACAGTAGAGGCACTGCTCAAAGTTATCTGACAGGGCTTAACCTCCATCCGGCCTTCGTCTAAAAGAATGATAACATCCTTCATCCCTGTGATACGGTTAATAAAGACAGAATAAACAGCCATGCCGAATGCCCGATCTGATAGTCTGTTTTTCTGAAGCCATCCTGACAATCGAGGTTCACTGAAGTAAAACGACTCTTTCCCGTGAGCATAAGTGCTTCGGGGAACAATTGTATGACCTGTAACCGGCATATATAATTCTTCAGGAGAAATTTTCATTTGGAATTGGATTTTTAAGTTTTACAATAGTCCGATTTTTGAGGCGAACAGGAATCAGTGATATGTTAACCCTTGTAATCAAGAATTGCTTTCAGGCATCTTTCTGCAGTTCTGCCGTCCCAAAGTTCGGGTGCAACAGGATTCCTCTTCTTTGCCATTGCCCTCTTGTATTCCTCCCTTATCAGATTAATATTATTCCCCACCAGGACACTTGCACCTCCATGCTCAATAAGAGTTATAGGTCGTTCTGTATTCCACCTGAGGGTGAGGCATGGTGTTCCAAGCACAGTGCACTCTTCCTGTAACCCGCCACTATCAGTCAGAATAACCCTTGCATGCATATTCAGCTTAAGCATCTCCAGGTATCCAAGAGGTTCAAGAACATACAGGTTTTTATGTGACATCACCTCATCAAGCAGCCCAAAACTGTCTAACATTTTACGTGTTCGCGGATGTATTGTCCACAAAAGGGGCTGGTCATTGCATACTTCATCCAATATAAAGCGGACTATCGGTTCAAGCACCTCACGCCTGTCAACATTTGATGGTCTGTGAAGTGTCATGACTGCAAATTCAGGCGAGTTAAGCTCTTTCTTCAGATATCCCTGGTGATCAACAGTGTTATCATGTATTATGTCATTTACCTTCAGAGAATCAGCTTTCTGCCTGTTATTCTCCAGTGTATCAATCATGATGTTTCCGGCAAAAACAATTTTATTTTCAGGAACACCCTCACTCCTTAAATTTTCCGATGAAAGACGATCAGGAGTCAGTAAGAGGTCAGAGATACGGTCAGCCACCAGCCTGTTTACCTCCTCGGGCATGGTCATATCACCTGAACGCAGCCCTGCCTCAATATGACAACATAAAATATGTTCTTTCTTTGCAGTCACTGAACAGGCCAGAATTGCATTGACATCACCTACAATAACAACCCAGTCAGGCTTATGCTCCTTAACCACCTTTTCAAATTCTATCATTGTTGAGCCAACCTGCTCAGCATGGGTCCCTGATCCAATTCCCAGGTTTATATCAGCACTGGGTATCTCAAGCTGTTCAAAAAAAGCCCGTGACATTCTATCATCATAATGCTGCCCTGTATGGACCAACAGATGCTCAATCTTCTCTGTTGAATCTGTATTATGTTTTTTTATTGCCTTGATAAAGGGAGCAATCTTCATGAAATTAGGCCTTGCCCCTACTACTGAGATAATTTTCATTTTTATTTGTTTTTTATTATAACAACTTTAGTGACCTTTTAGCTAATATTGAAAAGAAAAAGAGGAGTCATATAGATCTTCCCTTTTTTAATAACAGATTGAAATAGCTGTAAATTCTAACAGATATGATAGTAAAAGTCAGCAAACTGATTAAAAGACTTATAATAGCAGTATTCATAACCTTAGCAGTTTTTACAGTGTTAAGCTTACTGCCGGTATTTCTTGCAAAGACAGAAAAAACTGATGCCAATATACTTATTGTAGAAGGATGGCTGCCTCAATCCGCCCTGGAAAAAGCAGTCGATGAATTCCACTCAGGAAGATACGATTATATACTGACAACAGGAATAAAGTCAAAGTTTGAAGGCTGTGTACTGTATAAAAACGGGTATCTTATTTTTTATCCGGCATTAAAAAAGAGTAATTCTGAACCAGAAAATCACACCATTGCAGCATCAGCATACAGTGAACTGGGTGGTGTTCATTCAGCATGCTTCAGGTTGCTTGTAAATGACTCAATTATGGGTGACTTCACAAGCAGTAAGAAAGAAGAACAATACCATGTGTCATGGTACGGCAAACTCTCAGAATTAGACTCCGTTATTATTCAATTCTACAATGACAAAACCGGCGTTTTTGGCGACAGAAACTTATTTGTAAGAGATGTTATTATTGATGACTCCATTAAAATCCCCACAATGAATCATTCTGCCTATGACATAGGAAAACTCGACGGGAAAAAAAGAACACTTAATAACATCGACTCAAATGCATTACTCACCAAACAAAGACTGATGCTTTTGGGTATCGACTCAGCGTCAATTATTGCTATCCCAGGCACAAGGGTCAAAATCAACCGGACTCTTTCCAGTGCAATTGCAGTGAAGGAATGGGTTAAAACAACCGATATTGAAATTAAAGGGATGAACATTATAAGTTCAGGAACACATTCAAGAAGGACATGGATGACATTCAGCAATGTCCTGAACAACAAATACAAAATTGGCGTTGTTGCTCTCCCTGATTACAAAAACCAGAAAGCTTTCAGAAAAATCATAAAGACTATCCGTGAAACAACTGGCCTGATATATTACCGGTTACTATTGTTTTTTGTCTGAGTAGAATAATAAAGACCCAAAACCAGTCATTATTCAAATAGCATAATATCAATCCGGTTATTCTTTTTCAGTTCTCCTTCAGATAAATCCGAAGATAATGATCTGGCATCTCCATAACCTGCAAATACTATCCGTCTGAAGTTTATTCCCCGGTTAATGAAATAATCAGCTATACTCTTTGCTCTTTGTTCAGAAACCTGAAGGTTTATCTTTGAATTTGTTGATTTACTGTAATGCGATTCGATTATAATATTCTTGTCCGGATATCTGTTCAACAATGAAATTACCTGATCAAGAAATGCGAATCCGGTAGATGTCATCCTTGACTCATTTTTCAGAAAAAATTCCTCTGCGTTATTACCATAAACAGCCTTAAGGTTAAACATCTCCTTTTCAGCAGGGTCAGTAACCTGAACCAATCTGACAATGGCGCCATGATATCCCAGATTGTATACCGTCCGCCACGATTTGTATGCATCTTTTAAATTAGTTTCGGAAGCAACAATATAACTGTATCCGCCCTCTGGTAAAACAACCTCTTTCACTTGAAATTTTGAAGCAAGTAACCCAAACCTGTTATCTGACAAAGATAGCCGGCTGATTGAACGGACTATCTCAACATTGTACAGACTCTTCTTTGCAAGCTCTTCTTTTGCAATAAACTTACTTACTATTTTAAGGTTAGAATTATCTGACAGTTTTGAGAACTGTTCCTCCGGCCTGGTTGATGCATTTCTCTCAATTGTGCTCCCGAAGACAGTGACATTCTTATATACAGACATAAGGGAGAGTGCTCCTGTGGAAAGGTTTTTGATCGTCAGTCCGAGGGTGATTTTATAAACGCCTGGTATATCAAAAGCATGATTTATATTACTGGCGTTAGAAAAATTTCCATCGCCGAAATCCCAGAAATACTTTATTATTTCAAAACCAGGCAGATATGAATCAAGGCCACTGAACGACAATGGCTCTCCTCTTATGGCAAAATCGGCACTGCTTATTACTGGTTGCTGTATCCTTTGCAACTCCAGATCAAATATCTGGCTTATAAATATCTTTTTATTAGTGCTTCTATCAACAATATAGTGTTGTACACTGTATTGCCCCGGGCCAGGGAAACAATGACTGGCCGAGGCACCAACAGAAGAGCCTGAGTCACCAAAATCCCATATATATTGCATGCTGGCTCTATCAAAGTCAACTGTATCAACATCAATAAAGCTATAGCAATACTGGTTTGCCTTTTGCTCAGGTGTATAGAAGAACTGTGGGACAAGTGTAGTAAAGTAAAAGATGTCATAGGTTCCATCCCTGTTTGATGAGAAGAATCCTTTCTCCATTGCCTGATCAGTAACCATTCCAAGGTCATCATATCTTGAATTGACCGGTTCATTCAGATGAACAGGTTCAAGCCATACAGAGTCAACACATCTGGTGAAGAATATATCTTTTGCACCCAGACCGGGCAAACCATCTGAAGAAAAGAAGAGTTCACCGTCAACACACACGAATGGATATACCTCATTCCCTGGTGTATTGACAGCAGGACCCATATTAACAGGCTCCCCCCAATACCCATTTTCTGAGATGCAATAGTAAAGATCAAAACCGCCATATCCACCCGGCTTATCTGAAGCGAAATAGAGCCTGCTGCCATCTGGAGAGATACAAGGAGATGTTATATTATACCATTCACTGTTTATACGAAGCTCTCTTTGATCACTCCACTTTTCATTTTCCTTCCTGGAATAATAGATCCCTAACTTATTCCTGGGGCCTGAAATCTCATTCACACTCCCCTCTGTCAATAGGTTTCTGGAAAAATACGCAGAATTCCCGTCAGAACTGAATGATATAGGACCATCATTAAGCCTTGTGGCAAGTTCTTTCGAAAAGAGCTTTGGCTCTCTCCACGAGTCATTTAACGGATCAGTAGAATATAATATCTTAAAGAAGCCCTTGCCATCGGAACCTGAATATCTTGCCGCACCTGTGATACTGTTGTTTGTGCAAAAGACTATACCCCCTTTATAGTAAACCGGGCAAATCTCATCATACCGTTCTGAGCTAATCCCTGCCTTAGTAACAGAAAAGGAAGCCGGCTGAGAATACAAAACTAACCCCACGATCTGAAACAGAAACAGTAAAGAAATACTTCTGAAATTCATTTCCCCACATTTAAATTTTCATGCCCAAAGCAAAAATAAAACCCTCCAAAATATACAGCTTTAAACTAGAATATCAATGAATTTACCGCTTCAACTCTATATCTGAACTCATATTTCAGCATAATAAGATGTGACCCGTTACTATAGTGTCCCAGATTACTAATCTCGTAATCATATGAATACCCCATTGAAAGCTGATTGTTTATCTGCATCTTAAACAAGCCTGTAATAGCTCTGTTACTCTGATAAGAGAGACCAAAAACGAATCTGTCACCAATACCCAGTGATCCATTCAGATCATAAAGAAAGCCTGTCTCAGGCACAAATGACAGCAAAGTTGAAGGAGTCAGTTTTATTCGTCGCGAGATTCTGAAGCTATAACCTGTATAGAGGAGATAATCATAAAGAGATGCATTACTTGTTATCTCATATTTGCTCTTGTCAAAACTCCACCTGTAATTTAATAAACCTGGTAAAGAGATACCGGAAAAGAACCCCTGGTTTCTATAGTAAACGCCAAAGGAGAACTGAGGTACCACATAGGGTTTGGAATCAATCAGAAGGTATTCATCTTCGTTGTCAATTGCGTCCAGTTCAGACCATGCTGTGTTTGTTGTTATTATACCAGCTCCTATTCCCAAAGAGAGGGTCCCTTTTCCAACTTGCAGACGATATGCATAATCAGTGACAATTTGGTTCTCACTTGTGACCCCAACATTGTCATTCATTATCAGTAATCCTAAGCCAATCCTATCATTGAAAACAGGCATGTCAGCAGAGAATGTGACAGTACTTGGCGACCCATTTACTCCAACCCATTGTTTATTATAAAGAGCTGCAAGAGTTAGGAATCCACTATTCCCTGCCATTGCCGGATTTATTGCAATAGGATTAAGAATATATTGATTTGTAGCAGGGACCTTTTGTCCGCTAAGACCTATCGGTATTAGCAATAATACTATTGCCTTGTTTAACCACTTCATTTTACCTGCGAATTACGATAAAGTTACTTAACGATTTGCCGTTTTCAGCCTTCAGAAGAATGAAATATGTGTCATCAGGAAGAGGTTCTCCTGAGTTATTAACTCCATTCCAGTCATTTTTGTAGTCATGTGATTCAAAGACAAGGCGTCCGCTTTTGTCAAATACTATCAGATGTATTTTACCTAATGATTCACTCCCCTTAAATACCAGATATTCATTATATGAATCGCCATTGGGAGTAATAAGAGTAGGAACAAAAAGATCATTCACATAAACTACTACTTTGTCCACTGATTCCGGACATATACCATTTGTCACTCTCCATGCAAATTCATTTCTAGAGAGAGCAAGATCCGTTACGACTGTCATTGGATTTGAGGGGTCGTCAAAATGGCCATTCCCATCAACCACTGACCAGCTACCTGTCAGATTTGGTTCTATTGATCCTCTTAGCATGGTCTGGAATACATAATCAAGAGTCGTATCCCTCCCTGCATCAGCTATTGGTTGTTCCCAAAGTATTACTTCCACATCATCACTGTTTACACAACCATACTGATCAGTCAGGGTAACGGTAAAAGTAGTCGTCTGCAGAGGAGTAGCCAAAGGATTATATATCGTAGGATTATCAACAAGTGTATCGGGGTACCAGCTGAATTCACCAGCTCCCGTAGCTGACAATCTTACAGAACTGCCTTCGCATATATTGATATCATCCCCAGCCGAAACCAGTGGAAAACTATGGAAATTTACCGATATAATATCAGTTGATTTGCAGATGCTATTTGTCTCTGTCCATGAGAAATAATAGATACCGGGCTTATCCACTGTAACAACAGCTGTTGGGTCAGTCTGATAAGGATCAAATGAAGCTGTTCCGGGGCCATTGACCATATTCCAGATTCCCGTACCTGATCCCTGTACAGCATTTAGATTGAATGACAGACCACACTCTTCCCCTCCCAATCCTGCATCAGCCGCAGGTTGCTCAATAAACTTAACTGTAATAGCAGAATATGATGTGCAGGTGCCATTTGTTACTGTCCATCTGAAGCTATAACTTCCATAGGTATCAACAGTGACCAGAGCATTGGAGACAGTTGCATCGGGTGTGAATACAGCATTTCCGGGGCCGCTCACCTTTGACCATGATCCTATTCCAACATCATTTGAGCCATCAAGATAAAACTCTAATCCGCAATTATTGCCCCCTACTCCTGCATCAGCAACAGGCTGCTTATAAAAGTTTACTGTGACAGAGGAACTTTTACTGCAATCACCACTCACTTCAGTCCATTCAAACAGGTATGTTCCATATTCGGTTACCGTGGCTGTTGCTGTCGGGGAATTGGCATCAGGAGAGTATGTTACTTCACCCGGCCCTGAGACTTTGCTCCAGGTACCAGTACCAATACTGGCAACAGCTTTAAATACGAAAGTAAGATCACATTCATTACCACCAGTGCCAGCATTTGCAGTAGGTGTAGGATTTACTGTCACCACCACTGGTTTTATTTCATAGCACCCATAACTGTTTGTCCCTTTAATATAATAAGTGCCGGCAGGTGCTGATTCTGGCGTGGCATAGGTTAATGTTGCAGCAGCATCACTCCAGTACGTATAAACCAACCCGGAAGTAGAACCTGCTGTTACTGAAGACAATGTTATGTTTACCGTCGAAGGAGAACATACTGGGTCAGGGTTTGTAATAATAACCGAAGGTGTCGGAGGCTGGGCAGGTACAATGGCTGCCTCAGAGAGGTCGGATAAGCATCCCATATTGTTAATGACAGTGAAGCTGTAGCTGTCGGCAACCAGATTGGCAACGGTATAAGAGCTGCCTGATCCGGTAATTGAAACATCACCCGGATACCTTGTTATGGTCCATGTACCTGTTGACGGAAGCCCTGTTAGTTTAATACTTCCGGTTGCAACGTTACATGTAGGAGAAGTTATTGTTCCTATCTGGGGAGGCGACGGACGGGATGACACTGTCACAGTTGCACTTCCTGAAACAGACTGTGAGCAGAGAGTAGAGCTTGCATCGGTCACACTTAAAAGCGAATAGGTAAAGTACCCCGCATTCTCTGTCGAGACAGGCACCTGTATGCTGTTGTTACCGTTAACGGTAGAGACAGACTGAAGTTCCCCGCTATTAACTGTGAAGAAAAAAGTGTATGGAGCTGTTCCTCCTGATCCTGTGAAAGTAATGTAAGGATACGACGAACCTTGACATACAGTCACTGTTCCGCTTATCGAGGCTGCAGGCAGGGGATTCACCACCACAACAGCTGTCCCAGACTGTGCTTGAGAACAAGCTGTGGAACTACCGTCTCTTATGCTTACAAGTGAGTATGTATATGTCGATGCCGTGCTCGTAGGCACAAGCAATGATACTGTACTACTTCCTGACTCTGTGGTAATTGTCCTAGTACCACCTCCATTGAGAGTATATGTGAATGTATATGGTGGCATTCCATTGGTCCCGGTGAAAACTATCTGCGGTGAGACTGACCCTTTACAAACTGAAGTTGTGCCTTCAATAATTGCCGTTGGTAACGAATTTACTGTAATTATGCCAGTAGCCGTTTTCTGGGCACAGGTACCTGTTGTCGTGACTGTATAATTATATATACCTGCAACTGAAGGTGTACCGCTTATCGTCAATACGCTGCCACTAAAAACAGCCGACACCCCTGATGGCAAGCCTGTTGCACCTGCACCTGTTCCGCCACCACCTACTGCATATGTTATCGGTGATATAGATGTATTTGCACAAACAGCCTGATTCGTGGTAGCTGATGATGATGTAAGTGTTATGGTTGCATCAGGATTTACTGTTATAGTACCCGAAGCTGATGTCTGAAGGCAGGTGCCTGTTGTTGTAACCACATATCCAAATGTACCGCTTACTGTCGGTATTCCGCTTATGGTAAAGTATCCGGCATCAAATGAGCCAGACAATCCTGTTGGTAGCCCTGAAACATAAGCACCGGTACCACCTCCACCTATTGAATATACAATATCAGATAAAGATGTGTTTATGCACAGACTCTGGCTGCCACTGCCAGGTGATGTCAGAGAGATGGTAGCATCAGGATTAACAGTCAACTGCTTATATGATGATACAGGGCTTGCGCAACCACCTGTTACTGTATAAATAATATTTGCAGAGCCCTCAGAAAGTGTGGTTACCTGTCCCGTTGAAGGATTAACAGTAGCTACGGATGTATTGCTGCTACTCCATGCACCTGTACCTGATCCTCCTAATACCACTCCGCTTACTGTATATGTAACTGTCTGATTTTTACATAAAGGAGTAGCTCCAGTCACAGTGCCTGCATTGGCATCGGGGTTTACTGTCAGTAGCTGTGAGGCTGTGGCTGTGCCGCCGCAACCGCCTGTAACAGTATAGCTGATAGTGGTGCTGCCGGCCTTTAACGCCAGTACTGACCCTGTTGACGGGTCAACTGACGCAACAGTTGCATCACTGCTGCTCCATGCTCCTGTGCCGCCGCCAAGAACAACCGTGTTGGCT
>QKCK01000124.1 GCA_003245695.1 Bacteroidota bacterium
AGCACTGTGTTTGAATGCGTTTTCTATGAAGGTGATAAACAAAAGTGGAGGTATATCAACATCATTATAGGTATCCGGGAAATCAACATCAAGACGGACCCTGCTGTGAAGCCTCAGCTTCATCAGGTCAATATAGTGCCTCATGAACTCTATCTCTCTGCTTAGTTTTACATTACCATGCTCAGTCTCATAGAGCAGATAACGCATCATCTTTGAGAGATTCAGCACTGAGGTCTGTGCATCGGCAGTGTTGACTTCAATAAGCGAATAGATATTGTTCAGTGTATTAAAGAAAAAGTGCGGGCTGATCTGGTTTTTTAACATCGCAAGCTCTGAATTCAGCTTTTCCTTCTCAAGCTCTTTCATCTCCCTGTCTCTTTTGCGCGACTTTTCTCCATACCTGAGACCTACAGCAAAGCTGGTTACAAGCACTGAGGTTATATAAAAGTTATATACCATCATCCTTTTGGGTCCGGGGACTTTGCCTTTATGCGACTCATCCTTCGCCGCCTCCGTCAGCTCTTTTCTATCATGATCGCGCGGTGGAAATAATGGTCTGAAGGCATTATAAGATGCTATCTGCATCACTACCATAAAGATCAAAGCTATAGGAAAATAGTAAAGACCCCTGCGCTTATGCATCAGTTTTGGTATTAACACCAGGTAGTTAACATAGAATATTATTCCGTATACCAGTGTGTTAAAGAGAATGATAAGTGTGGCTCTCGTATCCCAGAACGACTCACCAACGATCAGATACTGCGGGAGGATAAAAAGTATTATCCATCCGGTAACATGAAGCAGTACCGGGAGTTGTTTACGTTCATTATCCGATGTTCTGTTCTTTTCCATTTTTGTTGCTAAGCTAAATTAAGATAAAAGTCGTAATCTCCTCCCGGACTGTTCATTTCTTTTTATTCGTAGCGCAGTGCTTCAATAGGGTCAAGCTCTGAGGCTTTACGTGCCGGATACCATCCGAAAAAGATACCAATGACAGCACATACCACAAATGATAGCACCACTGAGTTTGCCATGACAATTACCGGCCATGATAATACTGACGCCACAATCTTTGAAGCGGCAATGCCGATCAAAATACCCAGTAACCCACCTATAACACTTAGCAGCATTGCTTCAATAAGAAACTGCAGCAGTATGTCTGCTCCTCTGCCTCCTATAGACATCCTGAGGCCTATCTCACGTGTTCTCTCAGTAACAGAGACATACATAATATTCATTATCCCTATACCTCCTACTAACAGTGAGATACCTGCTATTGCACCCAGAAGGATGGTAAGCACATCGGTAATAGATGTCATGGTTGAGGCCAGCTCTTCCTGGCTTCTTATTTCAAAGTCGTTGCTCTCACTATCACGCAGTTTATGTGTTGTACGCAGTACCTCCTCTACCTGCTCCTCGGCCAGAGCTGATGCCTCAGCACTCTTTGCCGACATGATTATAGACTGGATGTGCGTCTGTGCCAGTATCCTCTTCTGTACCGTGGTATATGGTGCAATGATAACATTATCCTGATCATCACCAAAGCTGTTCTGTCCCTTCTCCTTAAGTACACCTATGATTTTAAAAGGTATGTTTTTGAAACGCATTGATTCACCGGTAGGGTCTACACCTTCACCAAATAACTCATCGGCGACAGTGCGGCCTATAAGACATACCTTTGCTGATCCCTTCGCCTCCTTGTCTGTGAAATTACGGCCACTGATAACACTCCACATCTTAATATCAAGGTAATCCTCATTTCCGCCGTAGATTGTTGTCGGCCAGTTCTCACTTCCATATACTGCCTGACCACTGCCCCGCACCTCAGGTGAAACAGCTATCAGGGCATCACAATTAGCAGATAGTGCATTTACATCGGCCAGACTAAGCTTCTTAGAGCTGGTATTACCCTGTTGTACACCACCCATACGCATGTTACCTGGCATAACAAACAACATGTTTGAACCCATACTCGAGATCGAGTCCTGTATGCTCTTCTTTGATCCCTGACCTATACCCAGCATGGTGATCACTGATGCAACACCTATGATGATTCCCAGCATCGTCAGAAAGGCTCTGAACTTATTGCGCTTCAGCGCATTTATCGCAACTTTTAATAGATTATTGTAATTCATCGTTCTCGTCTTAATCGTTTTCAACCGGCAATTTCTCCAGTATATCACGGGCTATCAACCGGTCATCTACCAACCCCTCTTTCAATATCAACCCATCACGGAAGACAACACTGCGGGTCATACACCTGGCTATGTCAGGTTCGTGCGTTACAAATACTATTGTCTTCCCCCTGCTGTTAAGATCCTGGAAGAGAGACATTATCTCGTATGAAGTACGTGTATCAAGGTTACCTGTTGCCTCATCAGCCAGGATAACGACAGGATCATTCACCAGTGACCGGGCAATGGCAACCCGCTGTTGCTGACCTCCGGAAAGCTGATTAGGCATATGATGCATTCTGTCGGCCAGACCAACAGCCTCAAGTGAAGCTATAGCTCTCTCTTTTCTCTCCTTAGCCCGTATCTTCGGGTTATACATCAGAGGTAGCTCAACGTTCTCAAGGGCCGAGGTGCGTGGAAGAAGATTATATGCCTGAAAGACAAAACCCAGCTTACGGTTGCGTAATGCTGCCAACTCATTCCGGCTCAATCCCGCCACACTCACTCCGTCAAGCGAATAAGCCCCTCCTGTTGGTCTGTCAAGACATCCTATGATGTTAAGCATAGTTGACTTGCCCGAACCACTGGCTCCCATTATCGCTACAAACTCACCCTGGTTGATCTGAAGATCTATGCCCCTGAGTGCATGAACGGTAACCTCTCCTACGTGAAAGTCCTTCCTGAGCGAAGATATTTCTATTATAGGATTCATGATTGTTATTTATTAGCTGTGCTTTTGTTACTGCTGTTGCTCCCCGGACGCTTGGGCATGAAGGGACTGGCTGATGCTGTCGTCTCTTTCGCCTTCGCATTGCCTTTGACAGCTGTCATAGAGGTGATAACCTCGTCTCCTTCTTTAAGCCCCCTCTTTACCTCAACAGTACTGCCATTATTTGAACCCAGTTCAACAGGTACAGGGTGTATGGTGGTGTTCTCTTTAACCCATATCATGGTAGGCTTCGCTCCGCTGCCATTCATGCCGGCTGGTGCCCCCTGCGGCATCGATGACGGCATTGACACTGATCCCTGACCCATGCCCGATGGTGCTGCTCCCTGACCCATACCTGATGGTCCCTGTGCTCCGGCAGGAGGCATACCCATACCATCCATCTCTTTCCCGAGAGTAGCCAGGTACTCAGATGTGGGAGTGAACTTCAAAGCCTTGGCCGGCATAACCAGAACATCATTCACCTCATCAACATAAATGCTGATGTTTGCTGTAAGACCCGGCAGAAGCTTGAGGTCAGGATTAGGCGCCTTGATTACCACTGTATATGTTACAACATTCGATGTAGTGGTTGGCTCAAGTCGTATCTGCATAACCGTCCCTTCAAAAGTCTCATCAGGGAAAGCATCAACGTTGAACTCTACCCTCTGACCATCTTTTATCATACCTATATCAGACTCATCAATGTCAGCCTCTACCTGCATCTGAGTAAGATCCTGAGCAATAGTGAATATCTCAGGCGTATTGAAACTTGCAGCCACAGTCTGTCCCTCCTCTACTGCCCTGTTCATTACCACACCATCTATAGGCGACAGGATGGTGGCATAGCTCAGATTCACTAACGCCTTATCATATGATGCCTGTGCTGTCTTAAGTGATGACTCTGCCTTTTCATAGTTATATTTTGCAAGGTCATAGTCAGCCTCCGCTACCAGACTCTTGTCCCAAAGTGCTTTTGTGCGGTTGAAGGTGGCTTCCTGATAATCCTTCTCGGCCCTGGCACTCTCAAGAGTTGCAAGCGCCTGATCCACATTTGATTTGAGGGAGGTCTTGTCAAGCTCCGCCAGTATCTGTCCTTTCTTTACTACTGAATTGAAATCAACATATAGCTTTTCAACTATACCTGACACCTGGGTGCCCACTTCAACAGAAGTAATGGCTTCAAGGGTGCCTGTGGCAGTCACAATATCCGTTACT
>QKCK01000107.1 GCA_003245695.1 Bacteroidota bacterium
CCTATTACAACGGCCCGGCGGAGGTACAATGTGTTACCACAACCTATGGAATGCAGATATGGATATCTCTGGCACCTGCATCATCAATTTATATTGAGCTCATTCTCCCATCAGGCACTATGACTATACCTGAAGGAGTAATAGCACCTTCTGCCGGTGAATGTCAGACCGGCTTTTATGTACTCTTTTATCCTTCATCAGCCAAAGTGTATGGTCTGGTGATAACAGACGGATCAATAACTATCACACGAAAGGAAAGTAACTATAATATTGATCTCGATCTTAACATCCAGCAATCATCAGGCGGGGGAGTGCTAAAAGGTAATTTTAACGGACCTATAGATAGCCCCGGGAGCATCTGATAGTTCCTCCTATGATAAAAAGTGCCATCTTCCAACTTTATTACCTGCGTTTTCCCTTTGTGTCGGCTGCGACAAAACTCTATACATGTATCAGTGCTGTCCCTGACTATATACCAGATAAGCATTAAGCCCATCTGTCAGTGCCGGGAGTATTGAATTCCAGTGTGACTGATCGGGGTACCTTCCTATAACAACATGAATCTTGTTGTCACTGTTTTTTTGATTGCGCCAGAATGTATATACCTTTTCACGTGCAGGTTTCCATTCCTCCCAATAGGTTATTCCCTCGTCAGCATTACTCAGAAAAACAAACTTCTGATGTTCTAATGAGCTGTAATCAAAATTCTTAATGTCAGTAACCATCCTCTCTCCGTCATATGAGAAATTGGGTGATAAGGCGATATAAGAATCAAACATCTCAGCGTCAGTGAAAATGGTATTTATTATAAATGAAGCACTTAATGAGTGTCCTACACAGATTCTATGCCCTGTGACTCTGTAATTAGATTCAATATAAGGTATCACCTCTTCTCTCACAAAAGCAGCAAACTTCCCGTTTCCACCATAATGACCTTTGAAAAAATCGCCAGGGTCAACATTCACCGGTACAGGAAGCATATCATTGTTACGGCCATAGTTTGTACTCTCATAATAAGGCGATGTTATGCCCACAACAATAAACTGCCTGTCAGTATTCAGAAAAGAAATAAGCGAGTGGGTCAGATCAAAAAAGTCACGATTCTGAGAATCAAATACATAAATAACATCATAATTTAATAGCGTCTTTTCATTATACTCAACTGGGGTGTAAATAAATAGCTGTCGCTTCTGGTTCAGATGCACCGAGCTAATCTCAATATTATCTACCTGTGCTATCTGCTGTCCTTTAAGAAGAACTGAACAGCACAGAAAAAGAGTAATCAGCCCTGAGTGTCTCATGCTTATAGTTTTAGATACCCGGTGTATAACCATACAGATTTATTTATCTATGAAAAATACTGAATGTATTATATATGACCGTCAACCAGAGAAAAACCAGATGACAGCATCAGACATTTTCTTTTAATGAATCAATTTTTTTCAGTAACTCATCAAAAGCTGTCTTGATTTTTAACAATCAACAGGCTTCTAAATCATTCATAACATATATATTATTAGTTAACGGGTATTTTTATTGTTGTTGCCTGGTATCCATCCAGGCTTGTGAGAAGACTGTCAATCCTGACCTGCCATCTTACCTGTTCCTCCTGCAGAGTGTTATGGCGGGTCTCCGAATCATATTTATGCTGCATTTCTGCAGCCGCTGTAACAATATGCTTTCTTAAACTGTTCAGCGTTTTTCTGTCTGCCGCCCCAGGTGTCACAGAGATCTCTTTCCTCATGAGTCTGGCATGATACTCCGTTATTCTGAAATGGCACATCTCATGACCCAGCAAAACATTATCATACAGGTTTGGGTAATAAACATATGATCTGGCAGGATAAAAGAATGATTCGATATAGACATATTCAGTCCCTGCTCTCCTTACTTTTATCTCTGAGCTGACAGTGGCAAACCTGGCAGAGTTATGGAAACGCGCACCCGGCCTTGATAGTCCCCTGAAGTCAGCAAAGGTAATGCTATCGATATCCGAATAAGGGACTGGTGCCTTATACCCAAGATAATTGAAGTCAAAGAGAATGGTTGTTGCCAGGATAACAAATGATATTATTAAGATAAATCTGTCAATGATAGTACTTGCTTCTCCCCTTGATATCACAGAGAATTTCCTGAGCTGAATAGTCTTTATTGCAAGTACCAATCCGGTAATTGCCACAAGAACCACAGGAAGGAGTATGAGAAGGCTCTTCATAACCCCTGGCGTTTTTTAAAATACCGGCTTATGGGATACAACATTGATGCTATAACTACAGGTACAATTAATATGACTAAGACAAAAACATGGTCAAAATAAAAGCTTCTCACTAACCCGTTATAAAGATACTCCATGGCAGTTATCATAAGCGAAACAATGGAGACAGAGCAGAAGAAAACCCTGAAGGAGATGACATCACCTGTTTTAAGTTTTATGTAAAAGAGAAAAATAAAGAGTAGTATACCCTGAAAGAAAAGGTATTTAATAATCATGCTCTCCACAAACAAGCCCAGCAGTTGGACAAGAGCAACACAACAGATAGCCCATATTGTCAGGCTTTTAAAGTTAAGTGATGACATCACAGATAAACTAGGGTTAACCAGATCAACACTCTATGTTACCAGAGTCTTAAAAATAGTGATTTTTTTTTCTCCAGCCTCAGTAAAAGTAATGGTAGTATATTTTTACCCGTGCTGTGTTGGGCCAAATGCCATATCACCAGGTAAATTTTGTCAGAGTATGAAAGGCAATGGCATCATCACAATTTATGTGATTATGCCCCTTGGGATACAGTTTCTATAATCCTGTTATCATAACCTGCCGTTGTCTTTTCCTGACTTAATAAGCATAAGCATATAGAGTGAGGCAAAGAATGAGAGTATTGCTATCGCAATAACCACAACCTGGCCGTTAAGGTTAAAATCTTCACGGGTAATCATGACAAGGCAGATGACAAAGCAAATCATAAACAGAATAGAGGCAACACTCAAAGTATAGTTTCTAAATGACCTTTCCATAACCCGACTTATTTATTCCCCTCAAAAAGTACAAGTTACGGTTTTTTTAGGGCTTTTTCAAATGAAATATGATGCGCCAGCGCCGGAACCATCAGAATGATTGATTCCAGAAAAATGATATAGTAAAACGCTCTTTCGGAGTATGAAATACTCCTTACCTGTGGCCAGCTGGCGCTATCACACACAATTAATTAATATTCACTTGCCTTTATGTCTGCATCATCTTTTACAATCCCAGACTATCAGCTATATGTTCTGCCTTCTGGGCTTTTTTATAGCTCACCTTGAATCCCATTTTATAGGCTTTCATAAAAGAATCATAGGCTTTTCTATACTCCTTCATTGCCATAAAATAATCACCTTTTGAGTCATATACGTTTGGGTTCTCCGGTGATAACTCAATGTATCTGTCAAAGGCCTTTAATGCTTCATCATACTTCTGCTGGTCCATGTAGAGGTATCCACAGATATTGTATACCGGAGCAGGATATGTTGCTTTTGTCATGGCCTCTTTCATTGTCTGCATGGCGCCTTCCTTATCCCCCACAATATTCTGAAAGAAGAAAAGAATCCAGTAAGACATATCGTCATCAGGGTAGAGCGAAACAAGCTTTTTGCCATATCCTCTTACATCAGCCTTCTGATCATCGATTAACTTTTTCAGAGCCTCTTTGAGAAGCTCTTCTCCCTTGCTCATCTCGCCCGGGCATTTTACACCACTGGTGGCATATTCAAGGAACTTATCCTTATCGCCAAAGTTATACCAGGCCTGATAGAAATCGGCCATAAAAAAGTCAGGATCGGCTTCTTTTGCCTTTTTCAACAGCTCAAGAGCCTTGTCAAAATTGACATCAAGAAAAGCTCTCTCAGCTTCATAGAACAAATTAATAGCCGACTCAGATTTTGAAGTCAACGGTATCTTACTCCCCTTCTCAGTCTGACCATAAATCATAACCCCACAGGTCATCATCAGAAAAACAATAAAGACTCTTCTCATGATTATGGATTTTATATGGTTAATACTTAAGATGTTCAAAGTTACTTCTACATCATAGCCAAGTCAAATAAAATTTGAACCTGTTACCTGAAAACTAATAATCTGTCAGGGTAGTGATGAAGACATGTCTGTCACTTAACCGGGGCGTGAAAATAAGTATCTCCAACACATTCAAATACATATAAATACCTATATGCAGATCGCCTGCCATTCTTATTTTTACATACCCCTGTAATCAAGGTTGTCAGATGATTATATCCTGACCTGATTATACGGTTACTAGTAAAAATGAATATTATGGCAGAAGCAACAAAAGCAACAGGAAAAAAGAGACTGAATGTTGGGCAGGACTGGGCAACAGTTATTGCAGGGTTCATCATTATCTTAATGGTTATACTGGTTAAGTATAGTATCAGCATCCCCTCTTTTGGAGGTAAGGCAGGGTGGCATGATACAGAGACCTTCTCTGCAGCACTAAGTGCAGTAGGGCTTCTGACATCGATAGGAGCAACATATATTCTTTTTTTGTTTATTGCTTTGGCTGGCCTCTTCCTCAGCGGAGAGAAACCCGGGAAGTTCATTACAGGCTACACTTTCATATTTATTCTTGCTCTCATGGCTCAGTTGCTTTCATCATATGTTCCATTCAAGAATCTGGGGCTGGAGACAGTGCTTTTCTCCCTCGCTATAGGACTCATCATTGGTAATACCGGTAACCTGCGTCAGTGGCTTGGCGGCGGAGCTCAGACAGAATTGTATGTCAAGACAGGTCTGGTGCTCCTGGGTGCAACTATTCTCTTCTCCGATCTTCTTACAGCGGGAAGCTTCGGCCTTATACAGTCAGTGATAGTTGTTGTCACCGTATGGTATTTCGCATTCTGGGTATCACGTAAGATGAAGGTAGACGATGAGTTTGCCACAATGCTCTCAAGCGCAGTATCAATTTGCGGTGTCTCTGCTGCCATTGCAACATCAGGAGCCATTAACGGGGATAAAAAGAAACTCTCAGTGATAATATCCCTGGTACTTATTGTCGCTATCCCTATGATGATTTTTATGCCTGTCATTGCCAAATGGATGGGACTGGCAGATGAGATTACCGGAGCATGGCTGGGCGGAACCATCGATACCACAGGAGCAGTGGTGGGGGCAGGTACTATTGCAGGCGACACCGGACTAAAATATGCCACTATAGTCAAGTTCTCCCAGAATGTATTGCTTGGGCTGGCAGCATTCGCAATCTCAGTGTTCTGGGCATACCGTAACCATAATGGCGAAGGAAAACGCGAAAGGGTTCCTCTTAAAATAATCTGGGAACGCTTTCCAAAATTCGTGCTCGGCTTCATGGCCGCATCGCTATTGTTCTCTTTCCTGATAGACAAAGAACTGGCAGCCACATCCGGTAAACTGATTAAGTCTTTCAGTGGATTCTGGTTTAACCTTGCATTCATAAGTATAGGCATTGAAACCCGGTTCTCTGACCTGGCCAGGGCTGAAAATAAAAGACCTGTATACAGCTTTCTCATAGCCCAGGGATTTAATATCATATTTACTCTTGTGATAGCATATGTGCTATTCCATCTGATGTTCTGACATATACAGATGCCTATTCCAGTTTTCTGCTCTCATGATACTCGTCTTTGTGAGTGCAGTCAGATCTTTTACCTCAGCATCTGATGACTTCAGGCATCAAGAATCATGTCCATTTCAGATTTGTGAAAGGTCATTTGGATAAATCATACCTTCATGAGAAACATTTTCTTATGACAGAAAAACTCATTACCTCTTGCTTTGAAGCAGTCAAATTGATCAGAGCTCATTTATACATGTATTATATGCATTGCCGGAATATGTTTTTTTACTAAATTTATTTCTGTTTTGAACCATTAACTGTCAACTAAACAAACACTATTTATGAAAAGATCTGCAACCTTGCTCCTGGTTACATTAGTTATCAGTGTCGTTTTTACCTCATGCAAAAAGGATGAAGAGAGAGCGTCAGTTTTTACTTTTAACGAAATTGATTATCAGACAACTCACGGCTACTACTTCACAATACCCGGAAGTACTCAGTCAACTTACGTTGTATATCTCTGCACACCCAAAATCGATGATTCCGGCAGCCCTATAGGTGGTTATGGCGATTTTGTCGTGCTGGTTTTCTTATCCAACTCACCTGAAGAACTCCTCTCCGGTGACTATATTCATCCGACTACAATGACGGGATATATGGTCCTTGGATTTGATAAGGATATGGGCTATGGAGTGGAATATGAACTGAGTAATAATTATATAGCTTCTGCGAGTGTTAATGTCCATGGCAACACATATGAATTTGAGTACACTATGGAGATGGAGACAGGCAAAAAAGTAACAGGGTACTACAAAGGCTCCCTGGAACAAATAACCAATGTGCCAATAAAGAGTGGCTATATCACTGGAAATGAATAACCGGTTTAAATGCATCATGCATAAAACTGCATAATTTTACTTCTGTCAGACATTCAGCTTTTTATTTCATATGGTGTGTCCCTGCCAGTTAATACACTATAAAAAAATTAAAGGCAAAGAGAGACCATGTATGTTTATCAGACAACAGGAAGCAGGCTGATAATGCTGTTTTAATACAAAAAGGAAACAACAAGACATGGAAAAAGGAAACAAAATCATACTTATCCTGGGCATTCTGGCTCTGGCTACAGGTATATATCTTACCTGTGATGATAATGCATTTAAAAAGAAAGCTGTATTTACAGAAGGAAAAGTTGTATATGTCCTTGGCAGCAGATACAATATTCAGTATTTTACCGGTGATGGCACGGAGCAGACACTCCGGAGATCACAAAAGACTCATGGATATCATGAGGGTGACATTGTCAGTGTATGGTACAGGAACGATAAACCGGGAAAGGCAAGACTATCAGATGCAGGAAAGGGATCGAAAAAACTCTTCATTACAGGTGCTTTCTGCATTCTTTTAGGCGTATACCCACTATTTCAGAAGATGAGAGAGAAGAAAGAATGATGTATCAGAGAGAATGGAGTATGTCCAGGTACTTTGTTATAAGCATATTTTTATTCTGCAATACTTTCCAGCTTCTCCCTTGTTTCGCTGTTATCGTCTATTGTCAAAGCCTTCTTAAACATCTCAATAGCCTTGTCTTTATCACCAACAGCCAGGTAGTAGTTCCCTAAGGTATCATATCCGGCAAAACTATCCGGGTAGATTTTGATATCAAGATTGAAAAAGTGTTCAGCCAGGGCAGTATTCTTCAGATATAAGGAAGTATATCCAAGTGTAAGTAAAGTATTCTCTGATGGATCAACCCTGTAGCCCATTTTCTCTGAAATATTTTCATAATGTTGTTCAACTCTGTGGGCCAGTGACATAGTGGTATCAGCATAGTCACTTTTTGTCAGCCGGAGATTGTAAAATCCGAAAATGAAATGGAGTGCATCATATGTAGCTATCAGTGGTATTGAACCATGATTCTCATTTGGGTAATACTTTACTTCATAATTTAATTTGTTATTACCTGCCGATTTTAACTGGTCTGATAGCTCCAGTATGGAACGGATAGGTAAAGTGTTCCGGGTGTTGTCGCTTCTTACTTTTGCAGTATCCACTCCGGCCTCCATGGTATTTGCCATTGCAACAAATAAGCTGGTGTTTTCATACATGCTTACCGGTAGCTCTTTTCCTGTCTCTTTTAATGATGCCTGATTACTCCACCACATACTGGGATCAATAGCTATATAAGAATTGAACATCTCTTGGTGTCTTATCAGGGTATTAATCACAGTCAGTCCACCTAAAGAATGCCCTATCAAGACTCTGTATGGAGCTGTCGGGTATACCGAATCAATATATGGAAATAATTCATTGTTGATGAATGATATGAAATTCTCATAACCACCTGAAGTCATGCTCATTGTCGAGTCACGACATGGGGTCATATCCCTGTATCGGTCAGTGATTGGTATCCCTACAACAATTGCTTCAGGGCATACAGTGTTTCCATTTATATAGCTGAGTTGTTGTAACATCCCGACAACAGATACAAAATGCCAGTCACCGTCTAACAGGTATATTACCGGATATTTCACCTTATTTCTATTGGTATCAGCCTTATTATAGGGAGTATATATCCATATTGGCCGTTTCTCATTCAGTGTTGTTGAAAAGAGAGTATCTATGGTTCCTATCTCTATTTTATCAGACTGGGCTTTAGATAAAAGGGTGAACACCATCAGACTGGTCACTACGAAAATTATTCTTATATGCATAAATCTTTCATTTTTAATTATTCGCCTTTTGATAAAAGAGTAACCATTCATTTTGCCAGGGACCGGGCACCACCACTTTTATCTCCTCAATATCCCAGGGATAAAGTTTAAAGTCACTGATCAAAAACTATTATCACATGATCATGCCAGCCATGTAGCCACTATTACCACCGCCACAAATAATATTGATATTAAACCAGCCACTTTTTTTATCCTTCTGTTGAATTGCTTTTTCCTGAATGTTTCAACAATGGATATCAGAAAATTTCCTGTGCTAAGACCTGGCAGGGGAATAAGATTTATTATCCCTACTATGATCAGGTTAAGAGAAAATAAAAGCAGATAGCCCCTGATATTCCCAATCCTTGATATTGTAATAAAACCTCCGATATCTGCATTATCTGCATAAAACGGATTCATCAGCCACATGCCCTGCCTCCATTGAGCCCTGAAAGAAGTGGTCACATCAGAGAATCTGTGATTAACAATTGTAAGCCTGATATCATCTTCACCATCAGAGGCGTGCATAATAGGCACAATACTTCCCGGACCAGCATCCTTCATTAAAGCTTGTTTATCCGTATCATTGATTACCAGCAGTTGTTGTATACCATTTTGTTCAACAGTTACATTAACAGCTCCGCTTTCGAGTATTATCATCTTTATGATGTCAGATACCCTCCCAATCTCTTTTCCGTTGATGTCAATTACCCGCATACTATCCTGAAACCCCAGACTTTCCATTGAGCTGTCGAACATAAGTCCATAAACAGCATTTTTATTCTCCACATAGGTATCCTTTGAAGAAAGGATAAGCCATATAGTGAGCAGGAAAGCAAATAATAGCACGGCAGTTAACCCTGACAGCTTCATTAATGGTACCGCCAAATTGTAATCATCTTCAAGATCTCTGTATTTCCTTTTAAGAATCCATTTTGGTAATAGATTCATTACCATGAAAAAAGCTATTGCTACAAATAACATATTTTGTTTTTAAATATCCATCAGCATTTACAGTGCAACGGATTCATTCATAATTCAGATCAATTTTATACTGTCTGGCGGGGTGGTTTTTGGTATGGTTCACGTCTATCATGTCATGCACTTTATCTGCTCATCTCCATGTAGCCACAAACCTGCTTACCAGCTCAACACCACTGACAAGCAGGGCATCCAGCTCTTTATCTTCATATACCCAGTAATTGGTCTCCAAACCGATGACCTTTTTGCCTGCCAGACTCTCAATAGTTGAGATATAGTCATTTTCGAAAATAATTTTCAATGGAGAGATCAATTCATGCAGCTCAAGAAACTCATTAACATCGTTTTGCTTAAGGAGCAAAGCCACATTATGGTCCGACAGTGAAGTAACAGTGAGGTTGCTGTCGATGTAATCAATGCCGGTTTTTATCTTATTCACCCTGAAAAACCTGTCAGTCCACTCTTTTTTGTATATCCTGCACCCGGCATAAATATCAGTATCAACAGCAGAATATATCCCTGTGAAAGTACCTGAGGTATATTGCTTTGTTCCATACGAGTCACTTGCCAGGAAAAAGAGGTCTCCTGTCCGGGCAAGTACAAATTTCGTCCTGTTGAATCTGTCAGGGCCGGGCAGAACAAACCTGTTTTCAGAACGATGAGTAATGGGATCCAATCCTCTTTCTTTAACTCTCTCTGCCAGAATCTCAAATGCTGTCGGTTCTTCCATATGTCTGATTACAATTCTTTGAATATTTAGGTGCTTTCATCCTTTTTTCCAAAATAAGATCAGCAATCTGACTCTTTTTTTATTCAATCAATAACAGCGCAATTCTGTTCATCTCTGCCGGATTCTCTGACACAACATCAATAGCCATACCGGCATTTCGCACAGTCTGGTAGACATCCACTGCAAAACTCTCCGGGCTCGGTCGTGAGTTTTTCTTGTCACGGCATGCTGACCGTGTACCTGAGCAATCCTTACATAATGAACAGCAGGTCTGATTAAGCAGAAATACCTTCTGATGTCCCGACAGAAATATCTCCCGTTCCAGGGCTAATAATCTCTTTGTCATATCTCTTGACCAGTCAGAGGGGTATGAGTCTCTGTCAGCATACCTGTTCAATCTTATTATTAGCCCGCTATCATACTCATTAAAAAACTCACGGCATTCATCCACAGGAGGAGTATTGGGCGGGCAGGTCCCTAACCCATATTCGCTGCAACCAAAAGTACATTTGACTCTTACCCAGTGAGAAACAATAATATCCTTCGGGCTGATCCATTTATAGTCACCAAAATCCTGACCCAGCAGCATAGATTCAATCTTATCTTTATCTATCATCCTTTATTCTTTTTAATAAATGTACCCCATTTGACTTATTTGTGTAATGGTAAAACAATAAACACAATTATGCCGGGGCTTTTCATAAAGATATGAAAATATAAATCCAGACCATACCCCGACAAGCTAAAACAGATACCAGAAATTTAAGATAATGGCTGCACCCGGTTCTGTGAAAATATTCATTGAAATGTAAGAACAGAAGTGTAAATTCCATTCAAAATCATAATCAGATAACCACCTGCTTCTTCAGGCTCCTGACAGTCTGGTTCTGAATTCAATTATTGCTTTCTGTAAAAAGCCAAGTTTGTGAGATTAAAAATTAACGCCGAGCTTCAGCCCCATGGAAACATTCCATAGGAATCCCACAAAATCATCAAAAGCACCAATATTTCCGAAACAATCAGGATACTCCTCCATATAAACTGATTCCTGGTCATAAGTCCTTCCGACACTCTTGACATCTCTATACCTTATACCAAGACCGGTATAGGGTTCAATAAACATTAGTCTGTTCAGCTTTATCACCATCCCATATTTAATATTAGCAACATAGATATCCTTCAGAATTCCAAAGTTATCTGTTACCAGCGACTGAGATGAGTCGTCTGTATAAAATGTGTGTTTGCAGTTATAATCATCCTTTATATACCTATATTCCAAAGATATATAATCTCTTAGTCGTGTGTTTTCAGCAAAGATGTCATAGAATTTTAACTCAAACCGGTAAGAGTATCCTTTTGAATTAACAAACGTAGAATCATAATCAAGAACGTCTTTATACTTTATTCCAAATTCTGATGATAATCCCAGCCTGTTAAAAAGAATGTATTCCCCTCCCAGGGTTATCATTGGCCTTGAAAGAACATCAATCAACTGCAAGGGTGAAGTATATATCCTGAGTTTCTTTTCTGCCTCATTTTGTGCAGACAAACTCTGACAAAAAAGCAACAGAATGAAGACTAACCGCATCTTCATCAATATCTTTCTGATTAAAGCAGTCGGCATGGCAGCATGAGTATTAGAAATTATTACCTAATATTATCATCTATATAACCTTATTTTCAAAACACAGTAGCAGATCGTCAATGCTATCAGACTTCAAAAAACAGGCCAAATATCCATTATACCTGCATAACTAAATTGCCAAGCCTGGTCTGCTGTTTTTATAGCGATACGTTAGCTGTGATTACCAGCTCTTCTATCTCACTGAGATGTAGTTTCAGGTGGCGCAGATAATCAATTATTCCTTCTCTCAAGGAGATAAGTCGTTCATCACTGTAATGCCACTTGTTATCCAGCTTCGAAGGATCCACATTCCTGATGACATGCACAATGTGCATATTTGAATATTTCCACAGACTTACCATGTCGGGCCAGTCTTCATCCTGATAATTCTGTATCGCAATCCACCTGTCGTTGTTTCCGTTGGTTGCATAATTCGGAAACCGTAACGGCGAAGGCTGATACTGCATATGTACTATCCGGTGAGTGTTGTTAGATGCAGAATCAATCATATGACCCACTATCTGTTTTATGGTCCGGTTCTGACCGTTCCGTACTCCGGATATTACTCCTTCCTGAAGCGCCAGGAGTTTTGGTTCCCATTCATTTACCAGGCTTATCACACCCTCTGCCACAGGTTCAAACTCTTTTACCATTTTTAAACTATATTTATCCTATAAACTGGTATTTGTAAAAACATGATCAAACCGGAAGCCAGAAATCACTATTCAATCTTATTCCAGATCTCATATCCCGGTTTCTTCCCCGAAACTATCTCAAGAACGTTAAACAAAAATTCATTCTCATCCATCCCACTCTCTACCTGCATCTTTTTAAAAGCCACCTCCGATAATGGGAATATTGAGGTAAGGTTTATTTTCCAAATCCCATCCTCACAGAAGAAATCAAAATACACAGGCGATGCCTGACCATTTACAATCAGTTGCCCCTTTGCAGATGATCCTTCAATTTTAACATCCCCTATCTCATTTTTTGCCACACTACTTTTCCCTACCATTCCTTTCCGAATGGCATACTTAAACAATCCCTCCCCGTCAAATGATAAAATATCCTCACGTGAGGTCCGGTGACGAATAGAAAAGATCATGAGCTTATCAAGTATCCCTAAGGTATTTACCTCTGCTGAGTCAGCATGTTTTGTCTTTTCCAGAATGTCAGAATAATAATCTATTGTCTTGCTATCTACGTACTTAATTGCATCCTCATCCCTGTCATTAAGTATGGCTTTTTTATATTTACCAAATGACATCCTTACCTGCTCAGTCTGATCAGTGCTCTGAGCATTTCCGGTGGTAAATGCAGAAAATGTGATTACTGTTAACAGAAGTAATTTTTTCATGGTTTGCTTTTATTGGCAATCTGTTTTATGAGATAATTATTATTAGCTGATACCGTTATTTTTCGACAGGGAAAAACTCATTTACGCTTCCACAATGCAGACACGATTCCCTGTGAACACATAACATCTCTCCACAATTACTGCACCTCCACTTCTCCTCCTCCGTTCTGACGAAACCAGGCATCCCGTTCTCCCTTATCCATGATAAATTCTGAATCGGACTCTCTCCATATTTCAGTATGTATCTCTTATCAAGATCTTTTATCCGCCTGCATGGGAACTTAACACAATGGCCACACAGAAGCTTTTCGTTGCCCTCCTTTTCAGGGCACGATTTGATGCTGCAAACCGTACAATGGTATGGTTTATTGCCCTTGGCGTTGCACCCTACACACTTGTTTTTACTACGCTGAAAACCCAGGCAGAGGTCGCATATTACTCCACAGGGCGCTATACTTGTTTCATCCATAATTGTTATCGTTCATCATACTTAAACCCAGCGCCTTACTTTATTTTTATAATCAAGATACTCGTCCCCAAACATCTTTACAAGGGCCGCCTCTTCAAAAGGAATAACATACCTGTCAATAAAGACAAAGAAGAGAGGAGGAGCAATAAATGATGATAATGATCCCATTATAACCACTGCTCCGACAACAGCTGCCATCATTCCGACATAAAGCGGATTCCTGCTTTTCCTGAATGGCCCTGATATGATTAACTGCTTTGGCATCTCATAAGGCTGTAATGATGTTTTGCCCCTCAATAATGCCCTGTTGACTGCCACTGTCACAGCAATACCACCAACAACCAGAAAAATACCAGTAAGGTTTACCGGATGAGGTATTATCATTTTGACTGGCAAAAAAATATGAAGTGCCAGCGATAGAGCTATCGTTGTAATGAAACAAAGATCGGGTGTGAGGTGTTTGTCCATTCCCTGAATATGATCACTGAGGAAAAAAGGTTTCTATTTTAATCTTAAATATCACTATTTTTCTTGATAAATAAAGGGTAGAAATAACCATTATCTCCTATCCGGCAATTTTTCATGATGAAAAGAGCAGGCATTATTACGTATTCTGAAGTATCCCGGTATGTTAGCAGGCGAAACACCATGGCTCTTGCGGTACCATAACCTCAGCAGGGCGATTGCAGGGCGGTACCATAAGGCACCACCTCTGCATACCGCCAAACAGCACAGCTACATTCTCACACGAAGGCTACACAATAATAAGTGCTGAGAGTAATATCGGCAAGAATAACATGTACATAAGTGACCAGGCCCAGATATCAGGAGATATCAAGCTGACATCAGGAAATTACATATTCCTGCTTGTCAGGTAGCATCGATCTAATGACATTATGTCATCTTCAGAAACAGACTGAACCCAAAGGTACAATCTTCATAAGACATATATCATCGCCCATCTTCACACTCTTAAGCAATACCACATCCACCTCACAGTCAAAGGCCTTCTCAAAAAGCACCTTGCTATAGCCTGTAGTACACTGACACCATGTGTCTGTATCCAGTCTGTCCACACCTGCAAGCATAGGACACGGACAGAATGGAAACTGGAGATAGAGGTCTCCGTCGCTGAATGATAACCCGGCAGCCCTGGCCCTCTCATCATTGCCAAACTCCTCAATGGTACCTGTCGATGCCATTATCTCCCTCAATAATGCCAGCTTCTCATCCATACCGTAACCGCACTGACAGTTCATCCTTATCCTTTTTACAGTCGAAGGAGTAAACCTCTCCTCTAATCTCTTCATGGTGTTCTTTACCCATGCCCCATCATCTTCCTCTGATCCTGAGACTACCTCCATCGCTACGGCTTCATCACCCTCCGCCTTTACAGCATTATAAATAACCTGTTCCTGAATATTTCTTATATTAAACATAGTTTGTTCTTTTTTTATTAAACACTCTTTCCTTCCCTACACTTTGAGAGAAGAATATTATTAATTAATGGTCCTAAAGCACTAATAGAAAACTCTTTTACAGAGCCGTACCTATTATACTTACTAACTGTGAAAACAAGTCTTTCAGCAATGACATCGTTTTCAGTTAATAAAATAAATGATCATATCC
>QKCK01000320.1 GCA_003245695.1 Bacteroidota bacterium
TGAATCAGTAATGACTCTCCCCACGCATTTAAACCTTAATCTTGGAGCTGAATACAGATATACCAAGGTGCTTTCCTTCTGGGTGAAGGCGAATAATATATCATGGCGCAAATACTATGAATGGAATTTTTATCCGGCACATAATTTTATGCTTATGGCCGGATTTACTTACAGTCTTTGATCTTGTCTCCTGAAACCATTCAGATCACAGGGCTCTTCTGTTATATGATTGTTCATATCTATTTTGTCATTTTCTTTAAAAAATAAGATAAAAACCGACTCTTTTTTGTACCTTTGCGTGTTCGGATAAAATACATATTATCAGGTATTTATCGACGGTTTTTCAAATTGAAACTTGCTGAAAATGAGCGAAAACGAATTAAGAAAAAAGAAGGTTGGTGAAAATGATTATTCTGCTGACTCCATTCAGGTCCTTGAAGGGCTTGAAGCGGTAAGAAAGCGTCCTGCAATGTATATAGGTGATGTAGGGATTAAAGGTCTGCATCATCTTGTATATGAGGTTGTAGATAACTCTATTGATGAGGCTCTGGCAGGATATTGTAATCGCATAGATGTAACAATAAACAGCGACAATTCAATAACTGTGGTCGATAATGGTCGTGGTATTCCTGTTGATATCATGGAGAAGGAGAAGCGTTCGGCCCTTGAGGTTGTTATGACTGTATTACATGCAGGGGGTAAGTTTAATAAGGATTCATACAAGGTGTCAGGCGGTCTTCATGGTGTTGGCGTATCATGTGTAAATGCCCTCTCAACCAGGCTTGAAGCATTAATCAACCGGGATGGGAAAACCTATCGTCAGATATTTGAATGTGGAAAGCCGGTGACACAGGTTGATATTGTAGGCGACACTGACAATACTGGTACCTCAATAACATTTAAACCTGACGGTTCTATATTTCAGGTTACAGAATATAAGTTTGAGATACTGGCAGCACGCCTGCGTGAGCTTGCATTCCTGAATAAAAACATACTCCTGTCACTCACTGACGAGAGAGAGATCGTGGAGAATGGTGATGGAGCTCATCAGAGGCATGAGGAATTCTTCTCTGAGAATGGGCTTCAGGAGTTTGTAGAGTTTCTGGATGACAACCGTGAACGACTTATAGAGAAGATAATTTATATCAATCATGATAAGGGCGAGGTGCCTGTTGAGCTTGCGCTGCAGTATAATACATCATTCTCTGAAAATGTGCATTCATATGTAAACAACATAAACACTATTGAGGGAGGTACCCATCTTGCTGGTTTCAGGCGTGGCCTTACCCGTACACTTAAGAAATATGCTGAAGACTCAGGGATGACCAGCAAGCTTAAGTTTGACATAAATGGGGATGATTTTCGTGAGGGGCTGACAGCGGTTATCTCTGTTAAAGTTGCTGAGCCTCAGTTTGAGGGACAGACAAAAACAAAACTGGGTAACTCAGAGGTTATAGGTGCAGTAGATAATGCAGTCAGTACTGCTCTTGCAAATTACCTTGAGGAGAACCCCAAAGATGCACGTTCGATAGTTCAGAAGGTAATTCTTGCTGCCACGGCTCGTCATGCAGCACGTAAAGCCAGGGAGATGGTACAGCGCAAGAATGTGCTTTCCGGATCAGGGCTGCCGGGTAAGCTTGCTGACTGTTCTGACCGTGATCCTGCAAAGTCAGAGTTATTTCTTGTTGAGGGAGACTCTGCTGGCGGCACAGCAAAACAAGGCCGTGACAGGCGTTTTCAGGCCATTTTACCACTCAGGGGAAAAATTCTTAATGTTGAGAAAGCAATGCAACATAAGATATTTGATAATGACGAGATAAAAAATATCTTTACTGCCCTTGGAGTACATATTGGTACAGAGGATGATAGCAAGGCTCTCAATACCAGTGGGCTACGATATGCAAAGATAATAACTATGACTGATGCTGATGTTGACGGGTCACATATTACCACCCTGATACTCACCTTTTTCTTCAGGTATATGCATGAGTTGATAGAGAATGGGAACGTTTATATTGCTACTCCTCCGTTATATCTGGTTCATAAAGGCAAGCAGGAAAGATATTGCTGGACTGAAGAGGAGAGAGATGCTGCCATAAAAGAGTTTGGGCAGGGAAAAGAGGCCTCTGTTACCGTACAGAGGTACAAAGGTCTTGGTGAGATGAATGCTGAACAGTTATGGTCTACGACCATGAATCCGGAAACGCGTACTCTCCGGCAGGTGACAATCGAGAGTGCTGCTGAAGCTGATCATATCTTCTCCATGTTAATGGGCGATGAAGTACCTCCGAGGCGCGAGTTCATTGAACGGCATGCGAAATACGCAAACATTGATGCATAAAGAAAAAGAGAGACGTAAACCACGTCTCTCTTTTTCTTTATAGCAATTTGCTTAGAATATATATGGGATAAACATGCGACTTCTTTTCCTGTAAGCTTTATACTCATCGCCAAAGTATACCATACACTCCTGTTCATCTTTCAGAGCGGTGATGTAGAAAAAAATAGTTGCCAGAAGAGCTACGAACAGAAGTGTCAAGGTGGCATTCTTCAGATATATACCCCAGGTGAGCCAGATAAGTGATGAGTAGAGCGGATGCCTTATGTGTCGGTATATACCTGTATCTACCAGATTGGTGGTTTTCTCAAATCCATACAATGCATTGTCTTTCCTTTGAGCTGAGGATGCCTTCCCTTTGCCTCTCAGCTCTATCGCTCCGGCTAGTACCATATATGTTCCTATGATTAAACATAACCATGAAATGAGCTGCCTGACACTTAAAGCATCCTGAAACCAGTATCTGAAATTGCTTATAGCAAGCCACACAATACATTCCCACCCAAAAAAGCGTACGAATCCGTGGCTTCTTACGTTCATTAAAGAACGCCATGAAAGAAGAATCACTGGTACACTGACTATGGCAAACAGTACTATTTTATTCATAGCGCTCCTTCTCTTGTTAACTGACACATAAGATAGTTAAAATATTCCGGTTGGAATCTGGCTTTGTGTATTCATTATTAGCCTGATTGTATGTTATGCTCATAGTAATTTATTTTTGATTACAGTGATTGAATTTCGTATCTTTAAGGTTCTTTTAGCTTTATTAAAATATTGTGTATTGGCAATTATTAAAAATATAAAGCTATGGCAACATTCGTATATCTCACTATTAATCCGGAGGCTTTGATAGCTTCTATGCTACCTCCAACAGATTTCGGACAGTATCTATCTACAGGTACCAAAAACAGAAACAGGTCAGAAGCGATTTTTTTTGAGATTGACCCTGGAAATGCCGGGGAGATAGTTGACGGAAGCAGCATTGCAAAGCGATGTGTGATGAAACCCGACGGCTCGCCTAAAAGTTCGGTTTATCTATCAGTATATCGTGTATTGGAAACTGTTCCCTTAACTGCATTTAAAAGCTTGTATCTGACAACAGAGACAGGTTACACACTTGAAATAAAAGGGAAAAAGTACGAGCCAAGGAGTGAGCGAAAAGGATTTCATCTTTATCAGGAGCTCTGTCCTGTGACACCTCTTATTGCCACAGACTATAGCCCATCACAGTTTATGCTTCATCTTACTGATGGTTCAACACCTATTGTATTGCCCAAACTTTTTTTTGTAGAGCTTAAGCTGGGCGCTCTTGCCCTGAATCCCCTGACTGGATCAGTTGAATACCTGCCATATGCAAATGTGGGCCACCTGCGCGATTGCTTTGAGATAATCATAAATGAAGAGGATAAACATATGAAGACTGTCCGTCGGACATTCTCAGGATCAATTCTTTACCGGACTATTGAAGGCGGCTTCTATCTGGGGTCAGAAAGTGAGACATTATACTTTCCCTTCCCGACAATGGCTGACCTGGAAAACAGCAACTATGAATTCTTCCGGGCAGTGTAAGTGACAATCATACATGTATTTTATATATCGAACCTGAACTGCACTCTTACACCCAGAGATGATACATTCGGATTGTCAAGATATGTAAACCTCTTAATGAGGTCAACCCTGAATATCCTCAGGATGTTTGAAAATCCCACACTTGCCTCAATATATGGTT
>QKCK01000161.1 GCA_003245695.1 Bacteroidota bacterium
CCGTTTCAGGTTGAAACTAGTTAGATAAAAATCATATCCTGAATATGATCAGGCTTTTAAATTCTAAGCAAATTAATGCAAATCAATTCTCTTCTGAAAGATTATTCTTCCAATAAGATACCTGATGAAGCCAAGTCTTACCACCAGGCTATCCCTTGAACGGATTCTGTAAATCCAGCCTGATATTTTATACTTTATGCCATTGGTTTTCTCTGGTTTTATTGCCATAATGTTTAGTCTGTTTTTCTCTAACCTTTTTATGGCTGGGATATTAATGTCATCTACAAAACAATTTGGGACTGTGACCTTTGTAATTTCATTTGCCAGTAAAACGCTTACCAACAAAACCTTATACATATGATGACGTTTTGTCTCAGAAATGATCCATGGCCAATCTAATTTCTCATCTGATTTAAGAAACAATGCTATATCAAGAATATGTTTCAGATTTGTAAGCTGATCCTTTCCCCCGTGATGCATTAAGGTTAATAAAAATGAGGCAGAAGGGTCAAATGTCATTAGTCTTTTACCCTGAAAGTCATGGAAAGTTATGTGTGGCTCAAGGTCATCAAGGGTAATGTTAAGATCATGTAATCTTGATCCTATTCTCCAGTGAAACTCAAAATGAGAAACTGAAGATCCATTAACTATCAGATCAAAATTATACTCTGCAAACTCCTTAATTATATAGTCATCAGGAAGTAATGTAAATACTTTTTCAGGTTCATAACCTGAAGCTGCCATTATTTGCTTTACCTCTTCAATATCTTTTACATTAATGAATAAATCTAGGTCACCTGAAATGCGTGCTGCAATATCATTGTACAAGTCATGACCCAGCCAGAATCCCTTGAATGGTATTGCTTTAGTTTCCTTTTTGTCCAGTTGTTCTTGTATTCGTAAGAATTCACTTATTAGTTTTAGTTGTCTTATAAGATTCAATCTGATAATTAGTTCCAGTTCTTCTAAAACTCTTTCAGGAATCAGCCCGGTAAGATTATTAAAAAGGTATTTCAGTTGAGGTGCAAGGTTATGAAGTCTTACCTCATCCAGAAAGTCATCCCAATCAATATTACTATTCTTTATAATTGAAGCAGCCTCACCAGCTGCAAGAATCTCATCATCCTGCCTGACAGATTGCAGCAGAAGCCCTAATGCTGGTGAGGTTGTTGATTTCATTGAGAGAAATGGTTACGCTATCTTTTTTCTATAGACCCTGGGAGAAGGGATGTTAAAACAGATTCTATTCTTGCCAGTTCCTCATCAGTAAGATTTGATCCTGAAGGCAGGCACAGTCCGTTATCAAAGAGTGATTCAGAGACGCCGTTGACAAAACGGGGTGCTTTTTCGAACACCGGTTGCAGGTGCATCGGTTTCCACAGAGGGCGGGCCTCTATGTTCTCTTCAGCCAGTGCCAGCCGCAGTGTCTCCCTGTCGGTGCCGGCAGTTTCCGGGTCAATGACTATTGCTGTAAGCCAGTGGTTTGAGAAGTGCTTATCCGATGGCGCTGTCTGAAACGAAACGCCAGGCATATCCTTCAATAACTCCCGGTACCATTGGTTTATCTCCCTGCGGCGCTTTACCCTCTCATCAAGAACCTGTATTTGTCCACGTCCAATACCGGCCACGATGTTACTCATACGATAGTTGTAACCTATATGTGAGTGCTGATAGTGAGGTGCATTATCGCGTGCCTGTGTTGAGAGGAAGCGTGCTTTCCTGATCATCTCCTCATCGTCAGACAACAGAGCACCGCCACCACTGGTGGTTATTATCTTATTACCATTAAATGAGAGAGCGCTGAATTTTCCAAAGGTACCGGCAGGTCTGCCCGTGTACTTTGAACCCAGGGCTTCTGCAGCATCCTCAATAACAGGTATCCCATGCCTTTCACCAATAGCCAGTATTTCGTTCATCTTAGCAGGCATACCATAGAGATGCACCGGCACAATGGTTTTAATTTCTCCCTGTTTATCTGCTCTCTGCCTTATCTTAAGAATTGCCTCTTCGAGTAAGGCAGGGTCCATATTCCATGTTTCAGGTTCAGAATCGACAAACACCGGTGTAGCACCCTGGTATACAATAGGGTTAGCTGTAGCCGAGAAGGTAAAGCTCTGGCAAATAACAAAATCTCCCGGACCAACATCCGAGAGAATCATTGCCAGGTGTATGGCAGCTGTTCCTGAAGAGAGTGCGGCTGCATTCTTTGCTCCTGTATAATCGCATAGATCCCTTTCAAAACCATCGACATTGGGTCCCAGCGGCGCGACCCAGTTGGCATCAAATGCCTCTTTTACAAACTCTATCTCCCTGCCACTCATGTGAGGAGAGGAGAGCCATATCTTGGATTTCATATTTTATGTTTTTTGGTCTCAATTTAATACTCTTAGTCTGCCGATTTGTATACCTTTCCAGGGTTTCCTACCACAGTAACATTGTCAGGGATGTCTCTTATTATCACGCTTCCCGCACCCACTATAACATTTGTTCCTATTGTAATCCCCTGAATTATAGTAGCTCCTGCACCTATCCATGAGTAGTCACCTACAGTAACGTTGCCGCACAAGGTTGCTCCGGGAGAAATATGTACAAATTTACCAATAGAGCAATCGTGATCAATCTTCGCCGCAGTGTTTACTATACTATGGTCGCCGATAGTTGTTCCGGGTTGAATAACAGACATCGGCATTACTGCAATCCCCTGCCCGATTATTGCCCTGGGGGAAACTACTGCCGAAGGGTGTATGGCATTGATTATCTTAGTCTTCACTTTTGAAGCTATCTTTTCCCTGATTTTGTTTATTCCGATTCCTATTATTAGAATGTCATTAACAGGATCTATCTCCTCATAGCTGTAAACAGGTAATCCTGAAAACACTTTTTTATCAGGGTTATCATCAATAAAGCCTGTTACTGCAGTCCCTGTCGCTTCCAGGATGTCACGTATCACACTCCCGTGGCCACTGGCACCATAAATGAATGTTCTAGTTATGCCCATTGAATTTCTCTGTTGTTGCATGACCCTCTTTTGAAATGCCTTTACTCCTTATAACATTCCAGAAGGTCATGAAAAGAATCTTAATATCCAATATGAAAGATATATTATCAACGTACCAGACATCAAGTCTGAATTTCTCCTCCCATGAAATATCGTTTCGTCCGTTCACCTGTGCCCAGCCGGTCATACCTGGTCTTACCTCATGACGACGCAATTGTTCCGCACTGTATAACGGCAGATATTCAGGTAACAATGGTCGCGGACCGACAAGGCTCATATCACCCTTTAAAACATTTATCAATTGTGGCAACTCGTCAAGCGAAAGTTTGCGTACAAACTTTCCAAATAGCGTAAGCCTCTCCGAGTCAGGAAGCAGCTTACCCTCACTATCTCTCCTCTCATTCATCGTTTTGAACTTGATCACCCTGAAAATTTTACCACGATAACCCGGTCTTAGCTGTGAAAAAAAAGGAGAACCAAAGTTTGCCATCATTAACAATAATGCAACGAAAAAGAAAAGTGGTGATATTACCAAAAGCCCTATGCCACTTCCAACTACATCAATAAAGCGCTTTATAAAACTTACATACATCACGCTCTGTTTATAATTGTTCTGTATATGTCATAAATTGTTTTCGAAGATGCCTTTATATCGAGTAATTCCATGGCTATAGCTTTACCTCTGAGGCGGATATTATCTATATCGTATCTTTTATTGATGATCTCCTCAATAGTCTTAGCAATCCCTTCCGGGTCGTGAGGTCTCACAAGGAAACCTGTATCCTTGTCTTTTACAATATCAGGGAAACCACCTATATTGGTTGCAATTGTAATCGCCATATTGAACATTGACTCTGGTGCTCCTCCAAGGTTTTCTGAAAGCGAAGGATGTATTGCAATGTCAATATCTTTATACAGCTGAAAAATATTGTTTCTGGTTCCAAGAAAGAAGACCCTTGCATGCCTTTTCTGTGAGTATTCTTTTACTCTTTGTTCATATTTCAGTGCTCCTGCCCAAGGACCCCCTATGCATACACCAACTAAGTCAGGATATTTATCCTGGAGT
>QKCK01000026.1 GCA_003245695.1 Bacteroidota bacterium
ATCATGCCTGCTGCTGTTGTTTCTGGCGCTTTTTACTTTAATAACAGCCATTCCAGCCATAGGTCAGACAAGAGTGATAAGCACTGATGTTCTGGTGGCAGGTGGCACTGCCAGTGGTACCACGGCGGCTATACAGGCAGCCCGTAACGGTGCAGGGGTGGTTATTGTTGATCCGACACCATGGCTTGGCGGAATGCTGACTATGGCCGGGGTCTCTGCCACAGACGGTAATCATAAGTTACCTTCCGGATTATGGGGCGAATTCCGCAATCACCTCTACCAATATTATGGAGGCCCAAAGGCTGTTGAGACAGGCTGGGTTAGCAACACCCAGTTTGAACCTTCCCGCGGCAATCTCATCCTCTCCGCGATGTTATCAGAAGAGAAGCGGATTACCAGAGAGAGTGGATACCATGTAATAGGCTGCCTTGTCACAGACAGAAAAGTCTCAGGAGCAGTATTTATAAACGAGACTGCCTCTGACACACTGATTGTCAACGCAGAGATAACCATAGATGCCACTGAGACCGGCGATCTGTTACCACTGGCAGGATGCCGGTACTTTACCGGACAGGACTCAAGATCTGCCACCGGCGAACCCGGCGCCCCTGAGAAACCTACTGAGTTCATCCAGGATATAACTTATGTCGCTATTCTGAAAGACTATGGACCCGGAGCTGATATGACAATTGCAGAACCGGAAGGATATAATCCGGCACTGTATGACTGCACATGCAATTGCTGTTGCAGTGATTCTTCTGCCATGATTTACACTTGTGAATCAGTATTAAACTACGGCAGGCTTCCTAACGGCAAGTACATGATAAACTGGCCCTACAGGGGTAATGACTACTATCTCAATGATCTTGAGATGGATTATTATGCCAGAAAAGAAGCGTGGAAGAGAGCCAAGAATCATACTCTGGGTTGGATATATTTTATGCAGACACGCGCAGGATACAAGAATCTTGGTCTGGCTGATGATGAGTACCCCACAGATGACCTGTTGCCTTTCTATCCTTACTACAGGGAGAGCAGGCGCGTAGATGGAATTCTGCAACTGCGTAACGGTGATCTCTCAGAACCATACAATGATGCTTCAAGAAAATATTACCGCACTGCAATATCTGTTGGCGACTACCCTCTTGACCTGCATCACATAAAAATGCCAGAGAAGATATATTATAAGGTTGAAAGGATATCATCCTTCTCGGTGCCATACGGATGTATGGTGCCAAAGGAGGTAGATGGTCTTATTGTAGCTGAAAAGAGCATCTCAGTAACACATATAGCCAATGGATGTACAAGACTGCAACCATCTGCAATGCTCATCGGACAGGCTTCAGGTGCTGCTGCAGCATTGTGTGTATCACAACATACACGGCCAAGAGACATTAATATCCGTGAGTTGCAGCAGAAACTGCTTGATGCAGGCTGCTGGTTGCTTCCATATGTTGATGTCACTCCTGCCGACCCATCTTTCAAGGCAGTACAGAGAGTAGCACTATGCGGAATAATGCGTGGCGAAGGAGTAGCTGAGGGTTGGGCAAACAGGACTTATTTCTACCCTGATGAAAATATCACTACCACTGAGTTAAGCAGAATCAGCGATATTCTTCAGGGGAAAGAGTCAGACCCCCTCGATCCAAAAAGCTTGAAAGGAGTGGAACAACCCATAAGAACAGATGAAGCTATAAAGGAATTATGGAGTCTCTATTGTTTTCAGAAGAAATCATCAGAGAAGTCATTTGACAAAGCATTACAATACCTCAACTCAAAACTTGCACCCGACTTAAGAATTGACAAGAACAGTCTTGGCTCCTACGCCAGTAGAGAAGATGTGGCTTGCTGGGTGGATGCAATTTTTGAGCCTTTCAAGGAGGCTGTTTTTGCTGACTCAGATACCCATACCAAATAACATCACGAATCAATTGATAATTATATAGAAATGGATTTTAAAGCATTAACAGAAGTCTACAAAGAGGAGTTACTTGAGAATGTCATTCCCTTTTGGCTGAATAACTCTCAGGATCTCACTTACGGAGGCTTTTTTTCATGTCTTGACCGTCAGGGAAACGTTTATGATACTGACAAATTCATCTGGCTTCAGGGACGTCAGGTCTGGTTTTTCTCAATGGCATATAACAATATTGAAAAAAGAGAGGATTGGCTCAATTGCGCTGTCAGAGGCGCCGAATTTCTTAAAAAGTATGGCCATGATGGTAATTACAACTGGTATTTTTCACTTACCAGGGAGGGGAAACCATTAATACAACCATATAACATTTTCTCCGACTGTTTTGCTGCAATGGCTTTTGGTCAGTTAAGCAAAGCCACCGGCAATGAAGAGTATGCTCAGATATCTAAAAAGACATTCCTGAACATACTATCCAAACAGGAGAACCCCAAGGGCATATATAACAAACAGGTCAGTGGCACAAGACCACTAAAGAATTTTGCTCTTCCGATGATCTTATGTAACCTCTCTCTTGAGATAGAGCATCTGTTGGATAAGGAGATAACCGAGAGAACAGTAGATGCATGTATCCATGAAGTAATGGATGTATTTTACCGGCCTGAACTCGGTCTTGTCCTGGAAAATGTAACACCCGACGGTGAGCTATCTGACTCTTTTGAGGGCAGGCAGCTTAACCCCGGACATGCAATAGAAGCAATGTGGTTCATTATGGATCTGGGAGTGCGGTTAGGAAATCAAAGCCTTATTGAAAGGGCGACTGATATAACGCTTAAGATGATAAACAAAGGCTGGGACAACGAATTTGGTGGAATATATTACTTCCTTGACAGGAAAGGAAACCCGCCACAACAGCTTGAATGGGATCAGAAACTATGGTGGGTTCACATAGAAAGTCTGATAAGCACGCTCAAGGGGTATCAGCTCACAGGCTCAACTGAGTGTCTGCACTGGGCAGAGACTATACATGATTTTACATGGAATCACTTTAAAGACAATGAGTATCCGGAATGGTTTGGATATCTGAATCGCCAGGGAGAGGTTCTCCTTCCCCTGAAAGGAGGCAAATGGAAGGGTTGTTTCCATGTACCCAGAGGGCTATATCAATGCTGGAAAATACTTGAGAACATTGATGGCAAAAAATAAGAATTGTTAGTTTATTGGGTTTTAGTTTTGGACTGGTTTAAAACTGGCCGGCAATAATGCCGGTCAGTTTTCTCCAGAAAAAAGAGCCTGATTTTATTCCGTAAGGGTTAACCTCTTAAAAAAAATAATGTATGAGAAATATTTCAGGTTTTTTTCTGCTGATAAGTCTTCTCATATCCTGCTCAGATGGCCAGGTAAGAGAGATAAAACCAGACAACCGTGCCATAAGCTACACCGGCCGGTTTTACTTCCCAGATGATGGCCGGGCAGTAAGTGACTGGCCGGGCACGTCGATCAGATGCCGATTCACCGGAAAGAGTCTTGGGATAAGGATCAAGGGCAGCAGCGAAGTGCAGTTTAATGTCTTTATTGACGATTTACCTGTAAAGGTAGTCTCATGCAACAACGGAGATATCATTTCTGTTGCAGAGAATCTTAATAAAGGAAAACATAGCATTCAGATATTCAAACGGACAGAGTCATTTGTCGGAAGAGCTGAGTTCCTTGGTTTTGTAACAGAACCGGGAGCGAAAATCCTGCCATGGAATAAACCGCCCAAACGTAAAATAGAGTTTATAGGTAATTCAATAACCTGCGGATATGGAGTTGAAGGCGCCAGCCGTCATGAGCACTTCAAACCTGAGACCGAGAACAATTACATGACATATGCAGCAATCCTTTCCCGCAGGTTTGATGCAGACTATAGTATAATAGCCCATTCAGGCCTTGGCATTGTTCGCCATTATGGTGATTCGGTGAAGGTATCATCTGATCCCCAGATGCCCGAGAGATACAAACGCACTCTTGACTCTTCAGACTCAGTCAGGTGGGATTTTACCTCATGGAGACCTGATATTGTAATGATAAACCTTGGGACAAATGACTTCTCAACAGAACCATATCCTGACAAGAATGTCTTTAACAGCACAT
>QKCK01000070.1 GCA_003245695.1 Bacteroidota bacterium
TATGCCGATAAACTATTTGGCACTCATTTCGGACTGTTTCAGACATTATAAGAATTTTGCCGGGGAGAAGCTCAGTTTTGCTGACACAGAGGTTGAAAGAGTTAAAATTATACTTGATAACGCAATTAAGAGAGGAGAGATAAGAGGAGACATTGATACCAATATAGTAGCCCTTCAATATTTTTCACTAAGCATAGGACTTGCCGGTGATATTGTAAAAAACAGCTCGATAACATCAGCTGTGAATTCAATGAAACTACAACTAAATCAGCTGTACAATCTATTGAAAATCTGATATTTTTTTTAAACAAAAACATACCGTACGTTCAGTATTTAAATACCGTACGTTCAGTATCTTATTATTAAAACAGTTAATATGAAGAGAATTTTTATTATTTCATTTCTGACTACAGCCATCATAATGGGATGCGGTCCAAAAGAGGAAAAGGCAGGTATCCCTGTTGAGAAAGCGATAAGGGTATCTGTAGTTAAGGTTAGACAGGAGAGAATTGTGAGTCAACTGCGATACAGCGGTACCATAGAGCCATTCCAGACTATTCCCCTCTCATTCCAGAGCAATGGCACAGTAAAGAGGGTGCTGGCAGATGAAGGCGATGAGGTTTATAAGGGTCAGCTGCTTGCAGAGCTTGATGCAACTGATGCCAGCAACATGTATCAGATAACACTTGCAAAGTATGACCAGGCTAAAGATGCCTACGACAGACTGAAGACAGTTTATGAAAAAGGTAGTCTGACAGAGGTTAAATGGGTTGAGATGGAGACAAACCTTGAGCAGGCAGAATCGTCGCTTGCCATCTCAAAAAATAATCTGGATAAGTGCCGGTTATATTCACCTGTTGCCGGTATAGTGGGACGTCGTAATATTGAACCAGGTATGTCATCGATCTCATTAGGTTCATCTCCCTTTGAGATAATAGACATACGCCAGGTATATGTTAAGATATCCGTTCCTGAGAATGAGGTTCCTATGATAAGCAAGGGGATGAAGGCCAGCTTCTCTGTGTCAGCCCTCAAAGGAAGAGAATATGTAGGTGAAGTTACCAATATCAGCCCGGTTGCAGATAAGATATCACGCACATATGAGGCAAAGATACTAGTCAGTAACACAGGTCAGTATCTGAAGGCAGGAATGGTATGTGATGCCGGGATATCATCAGAGAGAGAGAATGATGCCATAACAATACCTTATCAGGCCATTATAAAAGGGAATGACAACAAGTGCTATGTTTTCGTGGCTGACAGCACTAACATGAGGGTGAACAAGAGAGAGGTTAAAACAGGTCAGTATCTTGAGTCAGGGCTTGAGATAGTCTCTGGGTTGAGTGAGGGACAGCTTGTAGTTTTTGAGGGTAAGGAAAAATTGACTGATAACTGTCTAATAGAGTTGTGATATGCAGGGGAAAAGAATAAGTGGTATAGAGAGTGCGATGCGCAACTCAAATATCACAATAATAATAGCTGTTACTCTTATCATTTGTGGAATTGCAGCACTTATCAAGATGCCGCGGAATGAGTTTCCTGTCTTTACAGTGCGCCAGGGAGTCATTGTGGGTGTTTTTCCGGGGGCTACTTCCAATGAGGTGGAGAAACAACTGACAAGTGTGGTTGAGAACTACATCTTTGGGTACCAGGAGGTAAAGAAGGCAAAGACATATTCATACTCCCGCGAAGGTATGATGTACATATTTGTAGAGTTGAATGATGATGTAAAGAATGCCGATCAGTTCTGGTCAAAGCTGAGGCATGGTCTCTCCGAGCTGAAGATGACCCTGCCATCCGGGGTTGCGGCATTGATAGCCAATTCGGATTTTGGAGACACTTCTGCCCTGTTGATAACATTATCATCTGATACCAGAAGTTACAAGGAGCTGGAGGAACAGCTCAGGAAACTGGAGAGTGAGTGTCGCAAGATACCAGCTACCTCAAAGATAAAGCATTATGGTTTGCAGAAAGAGAAGATTTTTGTAAACGTAAAACCTGAGTTACTGAATGAATATAATATCAAGTCGATATCACTGCTGGGTACATACCAGAGTAATGGTATGATCAGTTATGCCGGCAAGCTTGATGACGGCAGGAACATTATGCCTGTCCATCTGCCTGAGAATTTTCAGTCTGAAAGGGATCTGGCGGAGCAGATAGTCTATTCTGACCCCGAGGGTAATGTAGTGAGACTGAAGAATATTGCCACCATTGAAAGAAGGTATGATGAGCCTGAAAACTATATAAGGGAGAATGGCAGAAAATCAATATTGCTGTCACTTGAGATGCAGCCAGGCAATAACATTGTGCAGTTCGGAAGAGATGTTGACAAGGCATTGGAGAACTTCAGTGAGCAATGTCCTGAAGATATCAGTGTGGCTAAGATCTCTGAGTTACCAAAATATGTAAGTGACTCGGTCAACAATTTCATGCATGAATTTCTTATTGCCATCATTGCTGTTATTCTTGTTACCATGATACTTCTCCCCTTCCGTGTCGCATCAGTAGCCGGCATAACAGTTCCTATTTCAGTCATGATAACCATGGTTATCATCTATATGTTTGGGGTAGAGCTACATACTGTTTCTCTTGCCTCGCTGATACTGGTGCTGGGTATGATAGTTGATAACTCCATTGTTGTCATAGATAATCATGTTGAAAAGATCGACCAGGGGCTGTCGCCATGGCATGCTGCCATCAGGAGCGCAAAAGAGCTTATCGCACCGGTAATAATTGCCACCCTGGCTATTATGGCTGCGTATATTCCGCTGGGCTTTATGGTTCCCGGCACTGCAGGTGAGTTTATGAAGACGATACCCATAGTAGTAAGCACTGCACTTATTGTGTCTGTTATTGTAGCCTTGCTTCTTGTACCATATCTCAACTATGTCTTTATAAAGAAAGGTTTAAAGGGTAGTTTAAAAGACAACCGGAAGAGTTTTCTTGACAAGCTTCAGGGATGGTATGACTATCTCCTTGAGAAGGCATTCAATCATCCCGTGATAGTTATTGGAACAGGGATAGCCTCTGTCTTGATTGCAATACTCCTTTTCATGAAGACAGACCAGCAGTTATTTCCTGAACTTGAACGCAATCAGTTTGCTGTTGAGGTATATCTGCCTACCGGTGCTTCATTGAAGAGCACGGAGGTAGTTATCGACTCGCTTGAGTCGCTGTTAATGAAAGACAAAAGGGTAACCAATGTAACCAGTTTTATTGGCACCAGTTCACCGCGTTTTCATACGGTATATGCTCCTCAGATTCCGGCAAGTAATTATGGTCAGTTACTTGTTAACACTCTTTCGAATGAGGCGACACGTGAGGTTGTAAATGAGTATGAACCGCTCTACTCTGATGCTTTTGCCAATGCTCATGTCAAATGGAAGATACTTGCGATGCAGGCAGGCAGATCGCCGATAGAGATACGTATCAGTTCTGATTCTGTAAAGGATATAGGTGCGGCTGAGAGGCAGATCAGAAATCTCCTGGCAACCACTGAAGGTCTGGGGTGGGTGCGTACTGACTGGGATCAGCCGCAGCAGAGTATTAACATAAACCTTGACCGTGACAAGGCATCGAGGCTGAGCTTATATAAAGGGCTTGTAGCCACCTCAATGATGGTGGGTCTTGATGGCATACCTCTTACAACAATATGGGAAGGGGATTATCCGGTTGATGTAGTACTGACACAGGAGTTATCATCAGAGAACAACATAAGCACTATAAGTGACCAGTATATTACCTCACCTGCAAGCTTCTCTTCGGTTCCGTTAAGATCAGTTGCCACTTTCACACCCGGATGGTCTGAGGGGACCATTGCGCACCGTAACGGAATACCTACCCTCACTCTCTTCATTGATAATGCACCTGATGCTGTTGCATCAGCTATACTTGCGAAACTACAGCCTGAGATAGCCGCACTGGACCTTCCTGAGAGTGTCACAGTAGGATATGGTGGTGATTATGAAGCTCAGCAGGAGGTTTTTGTCCCTATGGGTATAGCTCTGGCAGTAAGCATCCTGCTCATCTTCTTTGTGCTGCTATTCCAGTTCAGGAAGCATAAGACAGCACTTCTCATTATGTCTTCCATGCTGATGACATTACCCGGTGCCGCCATTGGACTCGCCCTGATGCAATACCCCTTCAGCATAACTGCATTTATTGGTATCACAAGCCTGTGTGGCATGGTAGTCAGGAACGGAATAATACTGATAGACTACGCCCGTGAGCTGAGAGAGAAGGAGAAGCTGACTGTACGTGAGGCTGCCATAGCTGCAGGTAAGCGACGTATGCGCCCGATCTTCCTTACATCCGCCGCCGCCGGTGTTGGAGTGATACCTATGATAATAAGCAGGTCACCTCTATGGGGTCCATTGGGCACGGTGATATGCTTCGGATTACTTTTCTCAATGGTACTGACACTGTTTATCCTCCCGGTGCTTTATGGCCTGTCGTATAGCGACAGAAAGAAAAAGCCGGGATTCTGGTCCGTACCCGCAAGGATGAAAATGTTCATCTGCCTTCTTGTGTTTATCACAACAGGTGCCATCACCAATGCCCAGACAATCTCACTTGACTCATGCAAAAGGCTGGCACTCGAAAACAATAACAGGATAAAAGAAGCTGTGATGGATATTGAGGCAGCAGAGCAACAGAAGAAGGAGGCACTTACAAACTATTTTCCAAAGGTAAGTGCATCAGCTCTTGCATTGAGGGCAGAGAACTATCTTATTGAAGCAAGCACTCCGGGAATGAATCTACCTGTGTGGGATGGCCAGGACGCCTCTATGCTGCAGAACCCGTCATTATTCGCTTATGTGCCTTCACTTAACATAGGATTACTGGATTATTTATATAACGCCTCTGTAAGTGTCAGTCTTCCACTTTATGCAGGAGGACGGATACATAATGGGAACAGACTGGCTGCTCTTGGAGTGGATGTGAGCCAGTATCAGAAAGAGTTAACTACAGATGATGTAATCTGTAAAACAGAAGAGTTATTCTGGAACCTGATGTCACTCAAGGAAAAGGGGAAGACACTCATATGTTATAAGAACATGCTTGACACACTATGCCATGATGTAAATAATTACATTGAAGCAGGTCTTGTTCAAAGGAATGATCTCCTGAAGGTAAATCTCAAGCAGAATGAGCTGGAAAGCAACCTGTTCAGATTACAGAATGGCATTGAGATGACTGAGAGAGCTCTGTGCCAGCATATAGGTATTGAATACAATCCGGGTTTGGTATTTGAGACTGATGAACCGGCAGAGCTGCAACTGGTATCAGTATATGAACCAGAACTGGCTGTCAGAAACAGACTGGAATACCAGATGCTTACCAAGGCATCAGAAGCGCAGACACTTCAGAAAAAGATGACCATGGGAGAATACATGCCACAACTGGCCCTGACAGGCACTGCTATGGGTTATGATGCCATGAAAAAAACGAACAGCAATGCAGTCATAATGTTGAGTCTGAGCATACCTATCAGCGACTGGTGGGGAGGAAGTCATAAGATCAAAAGACAACAGATAGAGGTTGAAAAAGCAAGAGTATCACTTGAGGAAAACAGTGAACTGATGACTCTTCAGATAAGGCAAGCGGAAAAAGAGATTCTTGAGACACAGTACCAGATTACGGTATCACAGAAATCAGTGGACCAGGCATCCGAGAATCTGAAAGTGAGTGAAGATAACTATAAGGCAGGTGTGGAAGGCATTTCTGATCTGCTGGAGGCACAGGCAATCTATCAACAGTCGCTCGATAACCTTACAGACGCAGCGTGTCAGCACTATATTAAAGTTGCACACTACCGGCTTGTCACGGGGACTCTTGCAGAATAACCAGTTATAAACTGCAGGGAAGGATCCGGAACAGATCTGCTGTAATACCCAAATAATAGGTGAGATGGGCCACAGGTCATTAATTGACAATTATACGGAAGGGCAGATAAATCTGCCCTTCTTGCTGTTAAAACAATAGTCAGAAGCAATGACAGATTACCAGCAATTTCTTTTGGAATGATTCTTGGTACAGTCATAAGAAATTATCATCAGAATAATTACCTCTACGATTTTCGTATAATACTGTAAGTTAACACCATACCTATGAAAAGAGTTTTTCTTATAGCATTTGCAGCAGTTGTCATCCTAACCTTCCAGGCCTGTAAAGACAGTGGGAACGGCCCGGAAAATAAGAACGGAGAGCTGACAGACTTAGGGTTTCTCCCTGCTGAGGTAACCATCACTGCAGATTTTCAGCCTATGGTATATTTTAACGGCTATCTTCTCACAGGTACAAGCGATGGCATATGGAGATGCAATATCACAACAGGTGAATGGTCAAGGGGTGGTTTGGAGGGCAGGAGTATCACAGCACTCTTTGTACATCCTGAAATTAACAATAAAATATACGCCGGCGTTCACTCTGATTATAGTGCCACAACAAAGAGTCTGTTCATATCAGATGATGGAGGAACAATATGGCATGAGGCAACGACACCTGTATTCAACACACTTGATAATTACTATGAGGATTATCTGTGTTTTGCAGTTCGTCCCGGGCAACCACAACATATCTATGCCAACCTTCTTGGCGGTTCTATGATTGCTGTCTCCACTGATGGCGGAGAAAGCTGGAACAGGATGAATTATAAAGAAGAGAGTTATTTTGCTTATCCCTGTAATATTACCTTTATGCCTGACAACGCTGATGTCATTATTCAGGGTTCGGAATCACCACTTGACTGCGCCTGGCTGGGACAATATGAGATAAATGAATCTGACCCGGTAATACTTGAGAACTTCACCAAACTTGTAGATATTGATACATGGAGCAACCGCAGACCAAATGAGCTTCTTACTTATAGTTATACCGGCGACAATATTTATGTAGGGCAGGAAGGAGCATTATCAAAAGTAAACGGCACATCAGTTAAGTTTATATTCAAACATGAAGGCTCTCACAAATCAATACCTTCAGATGAAGATCTTTATTACACATATGTCAAAGGAATCTGGGTTGATCCTGACAATACAGACCATATAATATTTGGCGGCATGCTAAATAATGACACTCAGCCAATGCAGCTGTATGAGACATACAATGAAGGTATCACAATAAGCCGTTTTACTGACAAATGTGGGATGGAGAACCCGTGTCTTCTGAAGATTGTTCCGGCACCTGACCTGCCTGCCCTGTTGTTTGAAGACCAAAATACCGGAAAAGTAAAAATAATGCTGATGACATTTACAGATTAGAGTGATTTACAGGTTAAAAAGGTGTTTTTCAATGCCATACAACAGTCATGAGATACAATCCCGGTTATTGTTCTTTAGGCATTCTTCTGCCAGATTAACATCAGCTAAATCAGCCTTTTGTACGTCAATTCAGGCAAAAAGGAAGGAATTTAAGAAGTGACTACTCCTCATTGTCAAAATAAATCTTATAAAATTTTCTTCCATCACTCTCCTCCCCCCGCTTAATCAGCTCCCTGTCGCCATGGATATATATATGGAAGTTTTTGTCAAGCTTAAGCACACTTTTAAACGTCCTCGATTGCTTTTTAACGGCGGGTTGTGAGATGCTGAAGCTGTCAGGCACATTTATGCTGTTTTCTGCCCTGAATGACTCATCAAACTCACGGAATGATTCAATAACCACTTTATCATTTAAGACGGTATTTTCAAACTCATTGATATCAAACTCGGTCTGTATTTTAAAATATTCAACTGACCGGTTAAGCATGTCAATCTGTTCAGCACGGTCTCTTCCCAGATCATCAGGCAGCTGTTTAGTTATGAAGTTTTTGGCGATATTCAGGAAGTCCCTTGTATGATGGTAGTCGTCACTGCATGGCATTAGCTGCAGGAAGCTGTCGCGCCAGTACTGGGCCTCTGATGACTTATTTGACTTATCAACAATACAGATCTTATAACCCTCTTCAGCACACTTATTGAGAATGAGGCACCCCTTGTCGAGTTTATCAATACTGATTCCCTCATCATGATGGAGAAGAAACTCATCAGCCTGTGTGTCGAGTCTGAGAAAGGGTTGTTTGTTTTCTGATTTGAATATTCCAATGGCCTCGGTTATTTCATTGCAAAAACCTATCTGAGTGAAATAAACAACAAAGAGATCACCTGATTTTATCTGTGGATGGAGTGACTGTTCATACAGGTGTCGTGCAATATCTACTGAGTTTACAAGAAAAAGCTCCTGATTCTCAAAAATCTGATGCGTGAAATTATATATAGGATTAAGATTAAAATCACCATTTGAGAAGGTAAAGTTATAAAACTCCCCTCCGGAAAATGATTGTGTAAAATACTTCATCAGAAGTCTTCTGAGGTTTACGTCAGAAAGCTCAAGGAGTGATCCGGAGGTGATAAGCTCTTCTTCATTTGTTTTGTTTCCCACATGGTGGACAGAAATCATTTCAATATTGCAGCTGGAATAGTCAAGCATCTTAAAGGTATTCAAGGTCAGGAGGCAAAAATATTAAAAATAAAACATTACCAAAAACTGCTACATCTGAAGAGGGGAATTGAGTGTCTGTCTTTTTTATTCACCGGCAGCAGAGAGACAGAGGAAAGGTTTTAATTTCCCAAAGGATAAGAAGAGTAAATAAAAGAATAAACCAACATAAATTTAATTTTGTTGTTAATTGAGAAAAAGATATGATGATAAAGAAACCGGAAGGATTGTTACTTGTAATATTTGGTGCCTCAGGTGATCTGGCATCGCGCAAGCTTATACCTGCATTATGTGATCTTGCCAACCAGGATCTTTTGCCTGACAAATTTGCTGTGCTGGGAGTAGGACGGTCAGAAATGAATGATGATATGTTCCGGGAAAAGATGTCGGTGGCTATTGAAAAGAATATTAACGGCAGAGGTTGCCTTGATGATACAAAGAGACGTCGTTTTCTGGAGAGCCTGCATTATCTGAGTTTTGACACCTCAAGCCCGGAAGGTTATGAAAGGCTGAGTCAGAGGTTGTCAGATATGGACCACATGTTTAACACCAATGGCAACTATCTCTATTATCTGGCTACACCTCCCGGCATGTATGAGGTTATTGTAAAAAATCTTGCAACACAAAAGCTTAATCTGCCTGATAATGATAAATCGTGGCGCAGGATAATAATAGAGAAGCCCTTTGGTTATACACTTGACTCAGCCAGGAGGCTGAATGCCAGTGTGCTTGAGGTCTTTTCTGAGGAACAGGTTTATCGTATTGACCACTATCTTGGAAAAGAGACGGTTCAGAATATCCTTGTCACCAGGTTTTCAAACGGCATCTTTGAACCATTGTGGAACCGGAATTTTATTGAGAGGGTTGAGATTACCTCAGCAGAGAGTATCGGCATTGAGGAACGAGGCAGCTATTATGACACTTCAGGAGCGCTTCGTGATATGGTACAGAACCATCTTCTTCAGCTTGTCGGACTTATTGCCATGGAGCCGCCGGCAGTAGCTGATGCCAGATCAATACGTAATGAGACACTCAAGGTGTTTCAGTCTCTTCGTCCTCTCACTCAATCAGATATTGAGAAGAATATAATCAGGGGGCAATACACAACTTCTGTTGTCAAAGGTGAGCGTGTAGCTGGTTACAGAGATGAAAAAAACATTATGCCGGAATCAAGGACAGAGACATATGCTGCAATGAAGTTTTACATTGACAACTGGCGCTGGAGCGGTGTGCCATTTTATATTCGTACCGGGAAGCGGCTGCCAATAAGAGTCACAGAGGTAGTCATACATTTCAGGCCCAGTCCGCATCTTCTCTTCACCAAGGAATCAGACCGACTGGCCAGTGATAATCAGCTGGTTATAAGGATACAACCTGATGAAGGCATACTGCTACGTTTCGGAATGAAAGTTCCTGGTGCCGGCTTCAGGGTAAAAGATGTGGCCATGGACTTTCATTATTCTGATCTATCTGATATAAGACTGCCAGATGCTTATGAGAGGCTACTGTTGGACTGCATGCTGGGTGATGCAACCCTCTTTTCACGGGGTGATGCAGTAGAAGCAACATGGCAATTCATCGACCCGGTTTTTAAGTACTGGAATGACCACCCGGAGATTAGACTCTACGGTTATCCGGCAGGCACATGGGGCCCGGAGAATGCTGACAGGCTGATAGAAGGAGAGAATGAAACATGGCGCTACCCATGTAAAAACCTCACCTCTGATTCATCGTACTGCGAACTATAGATATACAGGAAATGACAAATCACCTAAAAACGAAGATATCATCTGATGCAGCTGAAACAGTCGCTGTACTTGCCAACGACCTTATAAAAAAGATAAGAGAATTATCTGAAATCAAAGAAGAGATTTTCATTGCACTCTCAGGTGGCAGCACCCCACAGCTCCTGTTCAGAATCATTGCAGATAATTATGAGTATTCAACAGACTGGAAAAGACTGCACTTTTTCTGGGTAGACGAACGATGTGTACCACCAGAGAGCGACGAGAGCAACTTCGGAGTAGCTAACAGACTACTGTTCAAAAAAATAGATATACCTTCTGAAAATCTGCATCCTGTCAGAGGTGAAAAAGATCCTTTTACGGAATCAAAAAGATATGCCGGTGAGATAAAGCAGTTCGTTCCTTTCATCGGAGGAATTCCCTCTTTTGACATCATAATTCTGGGCATGGGAGAGGATGGGCACACAGCTTCTATCTTTCCTGCTCAGACAATTGATACGGAGGAGTCAAATATCTGTGGTGTCAGTACTCACCCGCAGAGTCGCCAGCAAAGAATCAGCCTGACTGAAGAGACTATAAACAATGGCGGAGAGATTGTTTTTTTGGTTACAGGTGCCAATAAAGCAAGAATCGTAAACTATATAATGAAAAAAGGCCCCGAAGCCTGTTTTTACCCTGCAGGGCGTATTATTCCTGTCAATGGAAGATTGTCATGGTATCTCGACCAGGCCGCCGCATCAGAGATGAACCAGCAGAAAAATGAAGCCATGTAGTACTTACACGGCTTCATATCGCTTTAACTTTAATTACCTAAAACCTTATGATTGCACCAATATTTATGCCTCCGGTAGTGGTAATGCTGTTGAGGTTTGCACCCATATTGAAACCTGAAGTTTTTGTGACTTCAGTTCCATCTTCCATTTTTGTAAAAGAATAGCTAAAGCCCAGAAAGCTTAGTGTTGTCTCAAGCGAAAATCTTTCGTTAACATCGAAAGCCAGTCCGGGATAAAGCGATGTATAAAAGTTAGTCCGGTTTATATCATCGATAAGAGTACCGGCGGACTTATTCTTTAAAGAGGCAAACTGTACTCCGCAGTTTACCTGTCCGAACATTGAGAATCTCTTCCATGATACCGGATAATATCTCATAAATGGGGATATGCCAAAAGAGGAAATAGTAGAAGATGATTCAGAGGTTTGTGTCAGTTTATCAACTGACCTGCCTAGATAGAGTTCCGACCCTATTGCCATTTTTTCAGACACAAAGAATCCAGCCTTTGGAGATAAGGCAAGGGAAAAAACACTCCTGTCGGTTATTATACCGGTATCATCTGTTTTTATAACATTGGATGATAAACTGACACTCCCTCCGACAAATATCTGTGCATTAACAGTGACAGCAGCCAATGAGAATACTAAAACCAGTAGAAGCCTTGATATATTCATATTAGTATTTATTAGTTATGCCTACTCTTAGGTTTTTCAGCTAACACCATATTATAACCGGGAGTCCCGGTAGTTAAAACTATTTAGAAAAATGTTTAACTCACGTTAAAAATAACATTGCATTGCACAGGTATCGGATCAAAAATAATGCCACACTGACATTATCAAGATAATAACCTAAAAGATCTATGTATTTGCAGTGTGTAATAGAGCTTCAACATAAAAGATAATACTAATATATGCCTACTCTAAGGTTTTTCGGCTTACACCATGTATTGCAGATATTCCATTCAGGAATATATCTAGATTTTCATCATGAAATTGTTTGACATAAATTAAATAAAAAAGAATTGCAGAATTGCATGTCAGAAAAAGTATTTTGGTTACATAGCTCCCCTGTAAGGCTGAATAGAAAAAAAGAGAGTTTTGTTCATTGGTTCAGCTTATTGCTCATTGAGGGAGGCGGTGTGGCTGATTCCCATCCTGTTGCAGGCTTGTCTCCCATCTGGAAGAGAAGTGTTCCACCGCCTGTAATCAGATTACGCTCTATCCAGCATTTATCAACCTGTTTGCCATTAAAGAATACTGACTGGACATAGATGTTATCTGGTGAGTTGTTAACAGTCTCGATCACAAGCTCCCTGCCTTCATAGTATTTGTTGTTCAGCCTGATGGTAACTTTGCCAAACATGGGGCTGCCAAACTGGAAAGTTGGGTTTGATGATGTATGCCCCTGAACATCAAAAAGCCCCAGAGAGGCAAGTACATACCATGCACCAAGCTGTCCCTGATCTTCATCCTGTCCTATACCATAACCATGCAGAGGATCAGTGCCATAGAATTCGTTACAGATTGTTCTGGTCCATTTCTGGGTAAGCCACGGTTTACCAATATAGTTAAACAGCCATGAGTCGTGCAGACATGGCTGGTTACCATGATTGTACTGCATTCCTATCCCTGAAAAGCTATGGATCTCTTCTCCACTGGTACCGAAATGAGTCAGACCGGCATTATTAAAGGTCTCCTCCAGTCTTCCTGAAAACTCCTCCATGCCCACCAGTTCAATAAGACCGGCAATATCGTGAGGCACATACCAGGTATATTGAAAAGCGTTTCCCTCCTGAAAACCATCCCATGGTTTCATGGGGTCAAAGGGAGTAATGAAAGAGCCATCTTCTCTCCTGGGTCTTATAAAACGTGTCTCTGTATCAAAAAGATTCTTATAATAACCTGCCTGTCTTATTAGTTTTTCATAATCATCACTCTTACCAAGTGATCCTGCCATCTCAGCCACAGCATAAGAACTGAATGCATATTCAAGTGTATGTGAAGCACCAAAGTTAAAGACCCAGCCATTTGAAAGCACTGTATCTTTATAGGGAACATAACCATTCTTTACAAAATAGTGAAGGTCATACTTGCCATTACCAAGATTACGGTTATGATAGTCAATTTCATTCTTCAGTGCAGCTGCATAACCTGTATCAACATCAAAATCACGTATACCACAGTTGTAGGCTGATGCTATCAGCAACCCCTGGAAATTCGTCTGTACACCATTTGTATATATGCCTGCTGCCTCACCATCATGAAGCCAGCCGCGGTTTTTATAATAGTCAATATTTGACTGTACGTACTCACTGAAATATTCGGGGTATACCAGGGCCCAAAGCTGGCTCAGGTTCCAGAATCCGCCCCACATGCCATCAGTATTGAAATGATGATGAACAGGTTTACCGTTCTTGTCAAGAGGTATCTGCCCTACTCCGTCGTCAACGAGCCGGTACTGACCGTTAACATCGTTAGAGATACCACGTCCCAGGAGAGCATGGTAGAGACCTGTGTAGAACTTTACCATACTGAGGCTATCGCCACCCTCAACCCTCATACGTCCGAGCATATTGTTCCAGGCTTCCCTGGCCTGGTGACGTACCATGTCGAAGCTCTTTCCTTCAGCCTCAGCAACCAGATTCAGACGTGCATTATCAACAGAGGTATAACTTAATCCTGTAACTATTTCCAGCGTCTCATTCTCTTTCATATCAAATGTAAGATACAGACCGTTTCCGGTGCCCCTTGTCTCTGTGAGACCTTCAGTCTGAAGTGTATCAACAAAGGCCCCTGATGCAACCGGTTCTTTGTTCAGCCGCGCAACGAAATACATCTTAACCTTTTTACCGGGGTCACAGAACTTTGCATACTCAGGATAGGTCTCCACATATCCTTCAATCTCATTCCCGTTTACAATCTGAGCAAAAGCATCTGTTACGCCACTGCTCTCTCCCTGTCTGTGACCTATATCAATTATCAGATGAGCCTCTCTTGTCTCAGGAAAGGTATAACGATGAAATCCGGTTCTTTCAGTAGCTGTTATCTCTGCTTTAATACCATAATCCTTTAGCAGAACCGTATAATATCCGGGCTCAGCCTTCTCTGTCGCCCTGTCAAATCGTGAACGATATCCTGAGTCAGGATCTTCAAGAGTACCGGGTACAGTCAACAGGCTGCCTGTTGTTGGCATAAAAACTACTCCGCCTATCTGAAACTCATGAAAATGAGCAAAACCTTCTATTGAGGTGTGCCGGTAGTCATATCCACAAGGACCCCAGCTGCCTATACTGCCGTAACCGTTAGTCTGAGGTGCCAGCTTGGCCATACCAAACGGACAAGATGCCGGCGTATAAAAGAACCACCTTCCATGTACTGATCCTATCTGTGGATCAACCCATGCCGCTGCATCAAAGTCATCGTCAGGCATTTGCCTGCATGAGATAACAGATATAGCTGCAACAGCAAATAGTATTATTTGAGAGAATCGCCTGATTTCCATGATAAAGGATATTATCTTGATTACTAATACGGGAATAAAAATAGGTAATTTGATAATCCCTTCACTATTTTTTTATTATGATTGGCGTTGAAGATGTTATAAATGCATAGATTTCATTCAGATCCCTGTTCTTTAATGATATGCACCCTTCAGTCCAGTTATATTTTATATCAATAAGAAAGTTCATATCATCAGGAACACCGTGGATACCTATCTCTCCTCCTATCCCCGAGCCTGCTGGTATCACCCCCAGTTCAAGGGCAGCATTATGCTTGCGCCATGAATCCTCCGTAGGATAGTTTATCCAAATAAACTTTGTCCACTTATTGTGCGGATACTTCGATCTCATATAAAAGGTTCCCTCCGGAGTACATCTATCACCCTGTCGCAATTTATCGTCAACGGGATTTTTACCAAAGACTACAGGATACTCCTTTAAAACTATTGTATCAGATATAACAGATAGCTTATAGTCTGATTTATCAATCACAAATGAAAG
>QKCK01000076.1 GCA_003245695.1 Bacteroidota bacterium
GAGATATATAACTCTGTGAAAGAGTCTGATCTCATGAAAATGCTGCCACCGGTCTCATTCCTGGAGATGATTCTGCTCGAGAAAAAGGCAAAAATGATAATTACAGACTCCGGTGGTGTTCAGAAAGAGAGTCACTTCTTTTCAAAACCATGCATTGTTTTACGAAATGAAACAGAGTGGGTTGAACTGGTTAAAAACGGAACAGTAAAACTTGCTGATGCAGACCCTGAAAGGATAAAAGAGGCATGGATTACCTTCTTTAATAACGCTGAGACCTTTCAGTACCCCGGGTTTTACGGGGACGGAAAGGCCTCTTCTGCTATTCTGAATGAGATTCTCGTCGTTTTTAATATCTAGAGTCTGTCAAGCACTTTCCTGACAAGATCTTTAACAGCAGGCTTATAATCATTTAGAAACTGACCTGTGACCCTGTTGCCAATTATTATGCAAAGGGTGATGGCTTTATGATTCAGTAGTCTGGCAAGCCCGTAAATGGCAGAGCTTTCCATCTCATAGTTCGTTACCTTGAGCCCTCTGTAATTAAAAGATGTTATCCTGTCGTTTATCTCGCTGTCAAAGAGACCTATCCTCAGTCTTCTTCCCTGTGGCCCATAAAATCCGGGAGCTGATATTGTGTGTCCTCTCAGAAATTCTGAGGCAGGAAATAACTCCATGAGAGAGGGATCTGCATCTACGACATATGGGTATGAAAGAGTATCTGGCCATTCAAGATGCTCTGCAAGTGCATCAGCAAAACCATGATCGATGAACCATTCATAACCTTCATAAAAGTGAATCAGACCGTCAAAACCTATCGCTTTTGAGGTGACAGCAACAGACCCCACAGGCATTTCAGGCTGCAGCGCCCCTGAAGTACCTATCCTTATGAATGTGAGAGATTTTGGCTCTTCTCTTTCTTCACCTGTGGTAAGGTCTATATTTGCAAGGGCATCAAGCTCATTGATCACTATATCAATGTTATCTGTTCCGATTCCTGATGAAATGACAGTAACCTCTTTCCCATCATATGACCCTGTTATGGTGTGGAATTCACGATTGCTTTTTCTGACACGAATATTGTCAAGCATCTCACCGATCATTTCAACCCTGCCCGGATCACCTACTATTATTATATTATCTGCAATTTCTTCAGGTAAAAGATGAAGATGAAATATTGAACCATCTTCATTTGTAATTAACTCTGTGTGTTTCATCTTAAAGGTTTTTATAGAATAGCAAAAATAAGAATTTTGTGGTCATATTCAGGTTCATTATCTCTTTATTTGCTCCTCAAAAACCACTCACGGGAGCTTCCACGTTAATATTTGTTAACCAGCTTAATATCATGTCTATTTCTGTTAATCTCTTTTATATTTGTGTTTACTAACCAGATAGCCCATGAAAATCACTTCAGCCTCAACTAATTATTTCTTTTTTGCTCTTTTCTTTTGCTCTTTTATTCTAGTTAACTCCGGCTCTATTTACGGCCAGAATACAATAACATTTGAACAAAAGAGTTTCACTGTGAAACGCACAGTGATGCCTCCTCGAATAGATGGAAACAATGATGATAAGCAATGGAAAGAAGCAAATCCTGTAAGCGATTTTATTATGTATTCTCCCTTTAATGGTGTAAAGCCCCGTTTTAATACAGAGGTAAGGGTTCTGTATGATGACATGGCTCTGTATATATGTGCCACTATGTATGATCCAGCACCTGATAGTATCTTTACTCAGTTAGGGCAAAGAGATGCCGACAGAAACCTTAATGCTGACTATTTCAGCGTGCAGCTGAGCTCCTTTAATGATGGTATTAATGGTGAGGTCTTCAAAGTGTCAGCCTCAAACGTGCAGAGTGATACCAAGGAAAGAGGTAATTCATCTGATTATGATTCACATGATGAGGGAGGAGACTGGGATGCTGTATGGGAAAGCAGAACAGCAATCACCGCTTTTGGCTGGGTTTGTGAGATGCGGATACCCTTTTCTGCACTGCGCTTTTCTACCGATAAAAACCAGGTGTGGGGAATAAACTTCTGGCGTGAAGTAAGACGTGTAAGAGAAGTCTCTTCCTGGAGCTATGTTGATAAATCAACAGGAGCAACAATAAATCATCTCGGAGAAATGAATGGATTCGCAGATGTTAAACCACCCCTGCGATTATCTCTTGTGCCGTATCTCTCGGGTTATATAGAAAAGAGCTCAGATGTAGAAGGAGTGAGAACAACCTATAACGGTGGGATGGATCTTAAACTGGGACTTAATGAAAGTTTTACCCTTGATGCTACTCTGATACCTGATTTTGGTCAGGTTCAATCAGATGATCATGTTCTCAACCTTACTCCATATGAGACAAAATATAATGAAAACAGATCTTTTTTTACCGAGGGTACGGAATTGTTCAGCCGTGGAAATATCTTTTATTCCCGTCGCATAGGAGGCACACCGCGTCTAGCTGAAAATATCTCTGATAAATTGATAATAAATGAAATAGTAGACAATAACCCAACAGAAGTTTCACTTATTAATGCAACAAAGATTTCCGGCAGAACTAGAAACGGACTTGGGATAGGCTTCTTCAATGCACTCACCAGCCCTGTATATGCTACCCTGCGTGATACTCTTCTGGGGGAGAAACGTGAGGTTATTTCAGAGCCTTTTACAAATTACAATATGATTGTATTTGACCAAAGCCTCAGGAATAATTCATTTATCAGTCTGGCAAATACAAACGTGTGGAGAGCCGCGAGAAAAGACCGTTACTTCTATACAGCTGATGTTACCAGCTTGCAGTCTGTTATTCAGTCGAAAAGCCGACTCTACTCATTCTCGGGAACTGTCTCATTGAGCCAGAAGTATTATAATGAGTTGAAATCTGATATAGGAAAGTCTTATAACATGTCAATAGGAAAGACAGGCGGTAATTTACGGATTGAGTATGACTTTGACCTTCTATCTGATAATTATGATCCAAATGATATGGGTTATCTCGACAGAAATAACGAGATAGAACAGAGACTGACAGTGTCATATAATACCTTTGAACCCGTTGGCCACTTCTTAACCACTCGCTCATCATTATCTTATGAAAATTCCAGACTTTTTAAGCCTTCTGCTTTTTCGTCAGAGAATATTGAGGCAGAGTTATTTCTTGTTTTTATGAATTATTGGTCATTAAACTTTGCATTAGTTTATCTTCCAAGGGGTGAATATGATTACTTTGAGCCTCGCACCTCTGACTTTTCATACTTTTATCATACCTCAAGGGAGATCGGCCTTTCTCTGGCGTATGATACTGACATGAGTAAAAAGCTGTATCTGAACGGGCATTTCTCATTTGGTAGTATTGAATCTGATTTGCCTCGATACAGCTATTGCTTCTATCTGGCCCCTCTCTATAAAGTATCTGACAAAATCTCTCTTTCATTTAGTTATCATCAATCATATCGGAATAATGATATAGGGTATGTCAGTACCATCAATCCCGGAAACATTGTCTTTGGCCGAAGAGGTGTAAGATCTATCGAAACAACTCTGTCAGGTGCATATAACTTTTCTGCTTCATCAAACCTGACACTTCGTTGCAGACACTACTGGTCAAGAGCTGATTATGACGGAAGCTATTTCCTCTTACAGAAAGACGGCTCTCTTAGTGAAACAACTTTCGCAGATAACAGTGACAGGAATATTAACTTTCTGAATATTGATATGGTATATTCATGGCGTTTTGCCCCTGGAAGCGAATTGTCAATAGTGTGGAAAAATGCTATTGCCGGCTATTCCGATGAGATTATCAACGATTCATTCCGGAATTTTGATGAAATGCTCCATTTGGCTAAAACCAACAGTATTTCTTTGAAAATTTTGTATTACCTTGACTACCAGAATTTAATGAAAGTGTTTTCTTTTAAGTAGTTATATATAAATATGTTACAGAGAATTCAAACATTGTTTTTGTTGCTTGCCGCTCTATTGTCTTCGCTTTTGTTATTTGGTGACCTGATGGGGATGACGGATGTTTTTGGCAATATCTATCAGATGAATTT
>QKCK01000075.1 GCA_003245695.1 Bacteroidota bacterium
GAAGGGGATCATGCCTATCTATGAGCCTGGTCTTGAAGACATGGTCATACGCAACCAGAAGGCAGGCAGGCTTCATTTCACCACTGATCTGGTTTCGTGTCTTGATAACGTTGAGATACTCTTCATTGCAGTAGGTACGCCTCCGAGTGAGGATGGCAGTGCTGACCTCAGGCATGTCCTGAAGGTGGCATCAACCATAGGTGAGAACCTGAACAAGTACCTGCTTGTAGTAACCAAGAGCACAGTACCTGTAGGCTCTTCCAGGCTGGTGAAGGCCGCCATAAATGAGGAGCTGATAAAGAGAGGCAGGAAGACAGACTTTGACATCTCATCCAACCCCGAGTTCCTCAAGGAGGGTGATGCCATTAACGACTTCATGAAACCCGACAGAGTGATAGTGGGTGTTGAGACAGAGAGGGCCCGTGAGCTGATGGCCCGCCTCTATGCCCCTATGCTACTAAATAACTTCAGGGTTATCTTCATGGATATACCCTCGGCCGAGATGACAAAGTATGCTGCCAACGGCATGCTGGCATCACGTATCTCATTCATGAATGAGATAGCCAACCTGTGTGAGAAGGTGGGTGCTGATGCTGCCATGGTACGACGCGGGATAGGCTCTGACAGTCGTATTGGCAATAAATTCCTCTATCCGGGGGCAGGTTATGGTGGGTCATGTTTCCCGAAAGATGTCAAGGCTCTCATACGTACAGGTCATGACTATGACTCAGAGATGACCCTCCTTGAGGCTGTTGAGGCAGTGAATGACCGCCAGAAAACGGTTCTCTTCAATAAATTCAGCAGCTTTTATAACGGTGACATCAAGGGTATGAAGGCTGCCATATGGGGTCTCTCATATAAACCCGGCACTGACGACATGCGTGAGGCACCATCACTGACCCTGATAAGCCAGCTGCTTGAGGCAGGCTGCACCGTTACTGCTTACGATCCTGTGGCAATGGATGAGGCCAGAAAACGCCTCGGTGACACAATATGTTACTGCAACGACATTTATGACACTCTCATCTCAGCTGATGTGCTCTTTCATGTGACTGAGTGGAAAGAGTTCCGCATGCCCGACTGGCAGAGAGTAAAACAACTGATGAAACGCCCGCTCCTTATCGACGGCCGTGGCGTATTCAGTAAGGCCGACCTGCCTGGGATAGAGTACCTGAGGATAGGATAGGAGTCGAAAGTCGAAAGTCGAAAGTCGAAAGCTGAGGAGCGAAGCGATAAAGTCCCGGGCAGCGGGATCGAAAGTCCGAAATCACCTGATACCGACTAAACGCCTCAACAAATCAACGCATTATCATCGTCACAGATCAACTTTTATCTTTATACTTTTGTCTTTTATCTTGTTTTACAACCTATTATCGTTACAAAACAACCCTTATATATGGAAACCCCCAAGAAACCCGTACCTCCATCAGATGACATAGACATATCGCGTTATCTGTCACTCTTCATAAGCAACTGGATATGGTTTGCTATCGCAATGTTTCTGTCACTGGCCCTGGCATATCTCTATAACCATTATACTCCCAGGGTATACAGTGTGAAGAGTACAATACTCATTGAGGAGGAGAAGAATGCCGGCAGCATGACCAACCTTGAGAACCTACTCCCCAGCGGCAGTTACTGGGGTAACTGGCGCAACCTTGAGAACGAGATCACCATCCTTGAGTCGTATGCACTTAACTACAGGGTGATGGAGGAGATGCCAGAGCTGCACACTGCTTATATGCAGATAGCACGCCATGGTTTCAAAGGGCAGCGTATGTACAAGACATCTCCTTTTATAATGCATAAGACTGGGGATAAGCAGCCTACAGGGGTAAAGATGATCATTAAGTTTACGGGCTCTGAAACATATAAACTTGAGGTCAATGATGATGACTACGAGGCCTGGCTGAAAAACAACGGAGATGCTGATGCCGGCAACACTGCTCCACGCGACAGGGAGTTCAGGCTTGGTGAGGTTTATAGCTATTATGGTTTCAACTTTGTTGTTGAGAAACGCGACTCCCTGAAATCGAAGATAAAGGATGGAAGCAGGTACCTGGTGTGGTTTGAGTCGCCCGAGGACCTGGCAAACCAGTACAGGTCAAAACTCTCAGTCACGAGGGCCAAGAAAGATGCTTCGGTCTTCCAGCTCTCATTGAGTGGTTATTCCCCTGTGCAGTGTGCCGATTACCTTAACAAGCTGATGGAGCTCTATGGTACGCAAGGCCTGGAGTGGAAGAACCGTGCTGCCGAGAGCACTATACTGTTTATCGAGACTCAGCTTGGCCTTATCTCTGACTCACTCAACAAGGCAGAGAACACCATGGAGCGTTTCCGTCTCAACAACCGTTTTGTCGATCTCACCCTTGAAGGATCCCTGGTGTTGCAGAAGCTTGAGAAGTATGAGTCTGAGAAGAATGCCATTGACCTGCAGAAACAATATTATGATTATCTACTGAACTATATTGACTCGCGCGAGGAGAGTGGCAGCATCATCTCTCCCAGTGTCATGGGTGTCACTGACCCTGCGCTTATAAAGCTTGTTGAGGACTTCTCTGTGTTGCAGCAGAAGAAGAAGCAGGTGTCGTTCAGTCTTAAGGGTGATCTGCCGTTGTCAGAGATGACTGACCGTCAGATAGAGGATGCGCGTGCGGCAGTGAGGGAAAATGTCACCAGCGCCATCAACCAGCTGAAGCTCAACACCCGATCTGTCAATGAGCGTATTGCCTCTGTTGAGCAGGAGCTGAACAGGCTGCCCGGCACCGAGCGTCAGCTGATAGGCATACAGCGCAAGTTTGATCTTAACAACTCAATCTATACCTTCCTTCTTGAACGGCGTGCTGAGGCAGGTATAGCACGTGCCTCACAGATGTCAGACAGCCGTATCATCGACATGGCTGTTCCGCATAACAGCAGCCTGATGAAACCCAATGTGATGAAGAACTATCTCATTGCGCTGATGCTGGGTCTTATGCTGCCGGTGATGGTGATAGTGTTGTTAGACCTCTTCAACAACAAGGTCATTGGGCGTCACGATATTGAAGCTGTCACCAAGGCATCAATCCTTGGTTTCATAAGTCACTCCGAATATCACGATGATGTGCCTGTCATTGCCAGGCCTTCGAGCACGCTGGCAGAGTCGTTCAGGGCGGTGCGCACCTCGCTGGGCTTTTATACCGGTCAGACAAAGTGTCCTGTGATAGCCATCAGCTCTCCTGTCAGCGGTGAGGGTAAGACCTTTATAACCCTTAACCTGGCAGCCATCATTGCCATGATGAACAAGAAGGTGCTGATCATTGGCCTTGACCTTCGCAAGCCGCGGGCACATGCTATCCTCTCCGACAAGAATAACTCTGAAACAGGCATGAGCAGTTACCTCAGTTATAATGCAGAGTATGAAGATGTGATAGTACCCACAGGCATGCCTAATCTCTGGTTTGCCACTGCCGGCACTCCGCCGCCAAACCCATCCGAGCTTATCGGGTCACCCCGCATGGATGAGTTCATTGCCCGTGCACGCGATGAGTATGATACTATTATCATTGACACCCCGCCGGTAGGGCTGGTGACAGATGCCATGCTGCTCAGCCATCTTACAAATGTAAACCTCTTTGTCATCCGCCAGCGTTATACAACCAAAGAGTCGGTTCATCTCCTTGATGAGATATATCGCAAGGGTGAGATGACTAATATTGCGTTGTTGGTGAATGACATCTCCACCACTGGCTATTTCGGTTACGGGCTTCGTTACGGTTACACCCTGGGTTATGGTCACAGGTATTATGATCCGGGCAACTATATGACCAGGAACCGCAACAAGGGGGCGGGCTACTATATGAATGAATGAAGGAAAGGTTGATTTGTTGATTTGTTGATTTGTTGATTCGTTCACAAGTGTCTTGTCCTGAAATAGGTTTACACAAAAAGTAAATTTATGAGAGGGAATAAATTTTATCCAGATTCATTAAAAAGAGAGATTGTCTGGGAAGTACAATCGGGCTTACTTTCAAAAGCTGAAGCTATTAGGAAGTATAATAT
>QKCK01000167.1 GCA_003245695.1 Bacteroidota bacterium
CGGCATTTAAAGATTCGCGTTTGAAATCAGGAAGGTTTTCGAAAGCTGACTTTTCACGTTCGAATTCATTTCTGAGGATGAGGATGTTATCCTCCATCTTTTCAATATTTGAGTCATTAAGATCTTTTGACATGGAAAGTGATTCGTCAATGATCTTATTTAACTCAGGCAGGTAGAATACCTGTTTATAATTAGCATAACTCTCTATTCTTTCAATATCGAAGAGATTATCTTCATATTTGTTGTCTTTGAACTGAGTAACAGCCATTGCTTCATAAGCCCATCGAGAAGGCATAAAGTCGGCTATCAGCGGAGCATTTCCTTTTCCGCCTCCAAAGATCTTGTTTATCTTATCGAAATTGAACATTGCACCTCCCAGTGCCATCTGCGGTATTACAAGCAGTGGAATCAGGATATAGATAGTAACAGCTGAGTTAAATGCTGAAGAAATATTAAGGCCCAATACATTTGCTGAGCACGACACGGCGAACAATACAGCCCAGTATTCAATGCCCAGACCTTTAACTCCTATTATAGTATTTCCTATAAGGACATATACTGCCATTTGAATTGCAGAAAGAGAAAAGAGTATTACGATTTTTGAGAGCAGATAACTTGATCGTGAGAGGTTTAAAAAACGTTCCCGTTTCAGTATCTTTCTGTCGCGGAATATCTCTTCAGCACTGACCGATAACCCGATGAACAGAGCAATGATAATGCTCATGAAAATATAAGGTGGCAGGTTTTCGTTCTCCCGGAAGATGTAATTTATGCTGTTCTCAGGAGTATACTTTATAATGACGGTGAGGAACAGGGCCATCACAGGTGCTTCAAGAAGGCTTATAAGCAGGTACTGCATATTGCTGATCTTAGAAAGCACATCTCTCTTGATGAATATTCCTAACTGTTTGAGTTTGTCGGGGATAATAAAAGTTCTGGGTGGGATTGAATTAACATCCTCTATCACTTTGGGATTAAAGTTCTGCAGGTACAGTTGGTTCCATTCAGCAGGGCTTTTTATTCTCTGCTGGGTGAACTGACCGAAGTCATCAACCTCTTTCGATTCGATGATACTGAAGAGTAATTCGGGGTTTACGTTACCACAGGCGGGGCATTCACCAACTTCGGCATTGATCTGTTTTGTAGCTTGCTTGAAGTACATTACGGCTTCGATGGGGTTGCCATAGTATATTGGATAGCCACCGGTGTCCATAATAAATAGCTTGTCAAACATTTTAAAAATGTCAGATGATGGCTGATGGATTACCACAAATATCAGTTTCATCTGGGTTGAAAGCTCTTTCAGAAGGTCCATGACATTCTCAGAGTCTCTTGAAGAGAGGCCTGATGTTGGTTCATCAACAAACAAAACCGATGGTTCCCTTATAAGTTCAAGGGCTATATTGAGTCTTTTTCTCTGTCCGCCGCTTATTTTTTTATTAAGGGGGCTGCCAACTTTTATATCCTTGATATCAAATAGTCCAAGGTTTGTTAAGGTTTTGTCTACCAGGGCGGTTATCTCTTCATCTGAGAGGTTCTTAAAACAGAGTTTTGAATTATAAAAAAGATTTTCAAATACGGTCAGATCTTCCATGAGAAAGTCGTCCTGGGCAATATAGCCGATCATGCTTTTTGCCTCATCACTGTCGGTGTGAATGTTTATTCCATTCAGAGAGACAGTTCCGCTACTTGGTATCTCAATACCGGAAAGCACATTCAGCAGTGTTGTCTTTCCCGAGCCACTGGCTCCCATAATTCCTATAAGACCAAATTCCTCAGAGAGATTGACGTCTCTTAATCCTATCGCCTTATTTGGAAATCTGTAAACAATATTCTCTGCTTTGAATGAGAGTCTGTTTACATTTTCGGCTGCAAGGAATCTGGAAACAATATCGGTATAATAAATTGTGCCTTTTGGGACACGCAGAGTACTTCCCTGTGGAAAGATGTATATCTTTTTTATGTTAAATGCCATCCCGTTGAGAAATATCTCACTGGAGCCATTGTATTTAACAAAGAAAAGGTCGGCACTCTTTATTCTGAGTATACAGATGCTGTTGTCAACACCGTGTGAGGTAATATGTTTATATCTGTGACTTGCTTTCTCTTCCTGATTATCAATACTATCTATTACCAGAATCTCCTCGTTATCCATTTTATCAGGAGAGTCATTCCTGATAAAGTTACTGATGACATCAAGCTCTTCATTTGAGATATTAAAGACTGTGGCGACAGTATTGATAATTCCCATGCGCTGATCAGTGTACAGACTTTCTGATTTCAGCATTTCAAAAAGGCGAATAAGTACAATCACCTTTTGTTTTTGTGTAAGGGTCTTGTTGATTTTCCTGCAGATTGAAAGAGTCCTTACTGAATCTTTCATTGAGGTCAGTTTGCCTGTAGTCTGTGGTTGTTCCTGACCCTCTTCCCCTGAACCCGACATTTCATCATATAGTTTCAGGTACTCCTGAACCTTCTGATAATTTAGCTGGGAGGAAAGGAAAGACTCAACAAAATCTCTTTGTTCCGCAGTAGTGCCTTCATCCTGTTTGGAGATGATGGCAAACAGTTGCATCAGCGCTTTTAAGATTTCTTCACTCATACCCTCTTAATATTATAAAGCCCTTTTATTAACAGTTGCCCTTACAAATATAAGGAAGGGAGGACCTTATTGAAGTCAAAACGTAATTTTTAGGATTAACTTGTATTATCAGTTAACTTTAATATTCAGTTATTTCAAAAGGCAGACCAACAATTTCAGAGTATTCTTCTCCCGCCTCTTTCATATCAGTATCTGAAGACAGGAAGTACCATATTACCTTTAATGGTGTTCCATCCTGATATATTTCTTCAAGCTTCAGTAAAATGTCAAGTATCAGTTTTGAAGATGCTGTATTGAAGTACTCTAGTTTAATTGCCAGTTCCATATTGGGGATAGGAGTATTCTCGAAGTTATCAAGCCACTCCATTACCGGTTGATAAAAGACAACAACATCTTCGGGCAGAGATCTTCCTGATATCTCGAATATTTTGTTTTCATGGTCCAGAACAACTTTAGGAGTGTCCTCTGTAGCTGGGATATTTATAACTTTCATAGTATGTGGTTGTGTTTTATTTTGAAACTTTAATTAATAATGAAAACACTGAGTATGTGTCGTTTATTTCCTCGAAGTTATACTCAAGCTTCTGTTCTGATTTACGGGCGATATCAATGATACCTATCCCTGCTCCTGATGTCTCAGAGAAAGTGGCGTTCAGCCTTGCATCCTTGTATAGCTGCTTCAGGCCTTCTTTGTCAAGGGAGTTCACCTCATCTAGTCTGTTTTTGAGTGGGGGTATCTTATCATTCCGGATCATATTGCTGGAGATGAGAACATAGTCATCACTGGAGTTGCCGAGCATAAATACAGATGATATGCCAGGATCCTCCCCGGTGTTTTCAACTTTATTTTTGCTTATATTCTGTAGCATTTCAACCATGATGTTAAACATCTTCCGGCGGGTATTATCTTCAACGTTTTCTGACTTGAATTTACGTTCTGTAAAGGCAAGCAGAGTCTTGTTCAACTCCTGGGAGAATTCCCCGCAGTAAACCAGCATAATATCTTTCTCATCCATCAGTTGATGGAATTCAGAAATATGTGTTAGCGATTTCTGGTTTGCCAGTAGTTTTTTTGATGCATTTTCCATTTCCTGTGGTTTGAATATTAATGATCAACTAAGGTTCTGAGCGAAAAGAAATAATGGTCATTATCAACCTGCTCAAAGTCAAATTCAAGCGGATTGCCAGTCTTCCTTGCAATATGTATTAATCCCAGGCCAGCTCCTGATTTGCCGGATAGAGCTTCGTTTTTAATCCAGTATTTATAGAAATCTTTCAGCTCCTCCTCTGTCATGGTGTTGATCCTGGTGATTTTGTTTCTCAGTTCATCGACCTTCTCTGTTCTGATCACATTGCCACTGTAAATCATATAGCCCTGATCGGAGAAGCCTATCATAAATACGTTAGAGCGTTCATGGGATCCTTTGTCGCTGTGCTTTGTGATATTCTGCAGGCATTCAACCATTACTCCAAAAACCCTTGTTTTTATTGAGGTGTCAAAACTTGTCTGATTAAGCTTGTTCTCAGTCAGATTGAGCAGTGCCATAACTATTTCCTGCGACATTTCTCCTCTGTAGGAGAGCATAAGCTGGTTTTCATCCATCTGTTTTCTAACCTCGCTTACAAACTTTAAGTCATCTAGTGTCTGTGTATTCATATTTTGTCACTTAAAATTTTAATCCAATTACTAATACGTCATCAAGTTGTTCGTTTTCTCCTTTCCAGTCATCATAAGTTGTTCTGAAGAGATTTCCCATCTGAAAGATACTCAAATGTGTGTTCTCTCGTATCATTTCTGCAACCCGATCACTGGTATATTTTTGTTTTCCGGTAGGTCCTCCGAATTGGTCATGAAATCCGTCAGTCATAAAATAGAAGGCATCACCGGGTTTTATCTTTATAGTGTTGTTGACAAAGTCTTTTCTATTACGGTATTGTGTACTGCCAACCGGATATTTGTCCCCTTTTATCTCGGTCATAATACCGTTGCTGACATGATATAACGGGCGATGTGCTCCGGCAAAATCTAGTTCTTTCTTCTTCAGATTTATCCGGCAGAATGCTGCATCCATGCCATCATTTATTTTACTTCCTTTTTCTGCCTGTTTGAGGCGTTCTACAACACTGATGTGGAGAATATTCAATACATCTCCGGCATTCAGGTTAGCATCCTGGTTGATAATGCCATATTGAAGGAAGTAGCCGATAATTGACATCATTGCACCAGGCACACCGTGTCCGGTACAGTCCATTGCCCCAACATATACAATATCATCATGTCTGTAAAGCCATGGATAGTCACCACTGACGATGTCCTTGGGCTTATAGAACATAAAGGCGTTAGGAAGCACTTTTCGCAGATTCTCCTCTGTGGGCATAAGAGCACTCTGGATGTTAAAGGCATAGTTTATACTGTCACTTATGCTTTTGTTCTTCTTTCTGATCAGTTCTTCCCTTGCTTTGGCTTCAGTTATATCATGGCAGACAAAAAGTACTGATTCAGCCTCACCGTTTTCATTCATCTCCGGTATGGCGTTTACATGCATTATCTTCTTCCCATCAGGGGTAGGGAATGGCATCTCTTCCGCTTTCTTAAGTTTTGAAACAGATACCTCTTCCAGCATACGTTTGAAGACCGCAACCACAGAAGGATCAAGATCGGTACTGGAGATTGGTTTATCAATAAAGGTATTCTTGCCAATTCCTGTGTATTCTTCTATTACAGGGTTAATATAGGTGCATCTGCTGAAAATATCGATCCTGATAATTATATCAGAACTGTTTTCCGAGAGAGCCTGCATCTTAGCTCTCATGCGTTGTTCCTTGGCTGCAATTCTCTGTTCTGAAATATCCCTTGAGTTAATCACAATACCCTTTATTACCTTGTCTGCAAGCAGGTTCTTGCCAGTGGCTTCCATCCAAATCACATCTCCGTTCTTGGTGAAATATCGGTATTGAAGCGTCATCTCTTTTTCAGGGAATGAGATAAGGTCTCTCAGCAACTGTCTGAACCGGTCTGTGTCAAGGGGATGGATGTTCTCAATATCGTCCTTCCCAAGTATTTCCACAGGGAAATAACCCATAATAGCTTTAATTGAAGGGGAGACATATGTGATCTTTCCCTCCTGAGAGAATATGGTTATTACTTCTTTGGAATTCTCCAGGAGTACCTGGGTCTTTTTACTTGTATCATGAACCTCCTGTATCTGTTCTTCAAGTTTAATATTAGACTCTCTCAGTTCTTCCTGGGTCTTAATCAGGTCTTCAGCATTCTGCATAAGCTGTCTCTTCTGATATCGCAGCTCAGCGCTCATTTTCTCAGATTCCTGCAGCAGAGAAAGGGTTCTGTGGTTTATTTTAACATTGGCTATTGCGCGGGCAATAATATCACTCAATTCTTTTAAAAGGGCACATTGCAGAGGGGTAAATTTTTTAAAAGCGGCCAGTTCTATAACACCATAAACGATGTCGTTGTTGATCAGCGGAGTGATAAGCAGGCTTGATGGCTTGGTGTGGCCAGTTAGGCCGGAGGTTATTGTCATATAATCCTCTGGTATCTCTGTGCGGAGGATATACTCTTTTTCTACTGCAGCCTGGCCTATAAGCCCCTGAGCAAATCTGAACTCAGCATGCATGTATTTCATACGGTTATATGCATAACTGGCTTTCATTGAGATGATTCTCTCTTCTTCCGTCTCCCCCTCCACAACATAAAAGGCACCCTGTACCACACTGTCGAGTTTGTTTACAAGAAAGGAGACTACCTCACTGCTGAGCCTGGTAATATCGTGGCAAGTCTGTAACAGAGCTCCGGCTTCACTCGTAATTCTGTTTATTTCGTTTCGTTCAAACTCTTTTTGACTGGTGGAAAGAAGACTCATCCTCATAGACTCAAGAGCATTCTCCAGCACCTTTTCACCGTTTATGGCCCTGAATCTTACATTCAGGTTTCTCTGTTCAATCTGATTTACAAAGTCTACAATTTTGTTTAATGTTGCCTTGAAGTAATTATCACCTTTTTTCTTCTCTTCTTCGAGTTTATACAGGTAATTGCCTGTAAAGCCTCCGGCAAAGGCAAATATGAGCGGCAGCAGGTTCAATAGATAGAATATATTATGTCTCTCATACAGCAGAGCGATACTCTCAAAACTGAATGTGTAGATGGTCGGCGCCAAAGCAAAGAGCATAACAACAAAGTAAGCAAGCAGGCCCAACACAGCAGCACCGGCAGCAAAAATTGAAATGAGTTTTATTCTTCTTCTATTCAGTAACATACCTGTGACAGATAATAGTTATTTCTTCTGTTTTGCCTTTTTCATTAAAGGGGCAATATATGATGATATCTCCATTAATGCAGATTCTTCCTTCTCTGTAAATCTGTGAAATGATGCCAGTTCAAACACAGCAATAACCTCTTTTCCGGCAATTACAGGGAAGATAATTATTGATGCCGGGGATGACTTTCCCAGGCCCGATACAATTGAGAGTAACCCTTCTGGCACTTCAGAAATAATCATCGGTTTCCCGTCACCTGCAACCTGCCCTGGAAACCCTTCGCCAAAATCAATTACCGGCACCTCGTCAGGGTTTTTCTCATAGGCATATCCGCATAGAAAGCGGAGTATCTGTTTATTATCATCCTTATCTGATATAAAACAAACTCCCTGTGATACCTCCATCTCATTTGCCAGAACAGACATCGTTCTCTGGGCAATGGCAGTAATATCTTTATCAGCGGCACCTATCTTTTCTGTTATAGCGTCAACCGAAAACGGAATATCAACTTCAACATCAACATCAGGGATATTACTATCTGCAATAGTGAGGAGAGCCTTATCCTTTTGGTATCTGAATGACAAATATTTCTTCAGGCGGTTATACATAATTATTACTGCTTAACGAGTTAATGAAGCTTACAATCTCATCATCAGAGAGAGTCTGATGTGGTTTAAAGAGTTTCAGGGCTTCCATTGGCATTGCCTTGAAAGAGGCATTATCCGGATCCTGGACAATAGTATAGGCGCCATTTTTAAAAGCGCTGTATAAACCTTTTGCGCCGTCACTATTAGCTCCTGACAATATTATTCCTGCCATTTTCTGCCTGAATGCATAACCTGCTGTGTCAAATGTAAGGTCAATTGAGGGGCGCGAATAGTTTATATTGTCCTCGGTAGAGAGTGCAAAATTCCGACCTGGCTCAACAAGAAGATGGTAGTTTGCAGGGCTGAGATATGCAAAGCCTGGCTTGATAAGGTCCTTATCATCAGGCTCCCTGACAATTATCTTTGAATTGATATTTAAAGACTCAACAAATCCATTTCTGACCTCTTTCAGTCTGTGCAGACAAAACACAATGGGCAAAGGGAAGCCAACAGGTAAGGCGAGCAGTATTTTTTTTATCACATTGTAACTGCCTGCAGAGCCTCCTATTACTATTATTTTAATCTCTTTGTCCATCAATGAGCTTACACTTTTCTTTTATTACTGATCAATAGTTTCATCTAAAGATTATCAGAGGTTTTACGGTATATCTTCTCTTCAAAGCTTACCTCTTCAAATGCACGGGCAGATCTGCACCAGTTGATTGACTCTTTTGAGCCTATGCCAAGGTATGAATCTTTAGAGAGGCTCTGGACAAATGTCTGTAGGACCTTTTCCTGAAGGTCGAAATTAAAATATATAAGGACATTTCTGCAAATAATCAAGTCAAATTTACCTGGAGAGCTATCAAGTGCAAGGTCATGACACAGAAAATCGACGTTTGATACAAGCTGTTTGTCAAATTGTACAGTATTATCCCCCAGGGTGTAATAATCAGATAGGTTCCCTTTGCCTCCGAAGGCTTCGTAGTTTTTACTGTTTATCTCCTGATTTCGTATTTGGTATAATCCTTTTGTGGCAACCTTAAGAACATGTTTGTTTATGTCAGTTGCCGTTATCTCGGCATTGTTTAAAAGACCGGCTTCTTTCAGGAGTATGGCCATTGAATAGACCTCCTCACCGGTTGAGCATGCAGCGTGCCATATTTTCAGCGAATGGTCAAACTTAATCGAAGGTATTACCTTATCACGTAATACTACCCAGAAGGAGGGGTCACGAAACATCTCTGTTACATTAACAGTTACTTCCTTGATAAAGATATCAGCAAACTCAGACTCATCCTTTATTTTCTCTATGAAACCATTGACATCACGGATCTTATTCATCTCCAGAAATCTCTTTATCCTTCGTTTGAAGGAGGAGAAGGCATAGTTGCTGAAATCGACTCCGCGAGTTAAGTAAATGGTATCAATGACCCTCTTAATATCTTTAAGGCTTATATCTTCCACTTTCAGATTATTATAGTTTGTGCTCCAAAGAACCTTCTTTAAAAATTTTTTTTCTCATAAACTGAGATGGTATATAACTGTTATGTCCAAAAGTAGTCAGCATCACAGGTGTTGTTTAACGAGAGACACCTGAATTATGTTACAAAATACGCATATTTTTATTACGTATTTTTACCTGTTATTAATTTATGACATTCATTATCAGTAATTTTTAAGCTGGTTTGGTAGGGTGGGGGGTATGGCCTGAGGTTTTGAATGAGTCATTGTCTTTGTTGCTGTCATATTTCTGCACGAAAAGGGAAATCTGGTCAAGGGGCAGAATTTTATCTACTGCATTTCTTTTAATTGCTTCTTTGGGCATTCCGAAGACGACGCATGATTTTTCATCCTGAGCGATAGTAAATGCACCTGCTTCTTTCATTTCAGCCATACCTCTGGCACCATCGTCACCCATTCCGGTCATAATAATACCTACGGCATTTGATCCGGCGTACTGTGCTGTTGAACGGAAGAGGACGTCAACGGCCGGCCGGTGGCGATTAACCAGTGGCCCGTCAATGATTTCAACGAAATATTTTGCGCCGCTACGTTTTACAAGCATGTGTTTGTTCCCTGGGGCTATAAGAGCATGACCACGTAATATGGTATCCCTGTTTTCAGCCTCCTTGACATTTATCCTGCACTCTTCGTTTAATCTGTTAGCGAAGGTCTTGGTAAACATTTCCGGCATATGCTGAACAATTACTATTCCTGGGCAGTCAGGTGGAAAATCCTTAAGGAATGTAGCCAGAGCTTCTGTTCCTCCGGTGGATGCACCTACAGCCACAACTATTTCTGTTGTCTTGATCATACTATGTGCGTATGATTTAGCCAGTACTGCGTCGGCAGTGAGTTTGGGCGTGACAGGTATAGGGGTGGCAGGAGGTACTTTCTTAAGAGAGAGGTTTGCTCTTGCAGCTGCTTTTACCACGTCACACAGTTTAATCCTTGATTCTTCGAGGAATTTCTTTGTCCCCAGCTGTGGTTTGGTTATTATTTCGACGGCACCATACTCAAGAGCGCGCAGCCCAGTGAGTGTACCTTCGGTTGTGAGGCTGGAGATGATAACTACGGGAATGGGATGTTGTCTCATTATCTTCCTTAGGAAGGTGAGGCCATCCATTCGTGGCATCTCTATATCAAGGGTTATCACATCCGGCACCTCATTCTGCATTATCTTTGCTGCATAGAAGGGATCTCCTGCGGTATCCATTACCTCAATCCTGGGATCTGTCTCAAGAATTGAGGTAAGTGTCTGTCTGACAACAGCGGAGTCATCAACTATCAGAACCCTGATTTTTTTACCACTCATAAGACATTATTTTGAACCAGTTAACATAATAAAATGGTTAAAGTGAGAAGATTATTATCACTCACTTTCAACCTCCTGTGGCTCCTTAACTTCCAGAGCATTAGAAAGCATCTCTGATTGTAACTCCAGTTGTCTTGCTATCTCAAACGACTCATTTAGTGTTTTATTAAGCTGGGAGGTCTCACTACTGGCATTTGAAGGTTTGAATTCAATCTTGCCGCCTTTATCTATGAAACTCTCTATCTGTTTTAGTGCCCTTGCCATCTCTCTGACAGTCACTTCTGTATCTGTGGTCTCATTCTGGTATTTGAATGTAACCTTTTGAGCAGCCGTGAATGCTGTCTGATTTATCAGATCCTGGGTCTCATTCTCCAGCATATCAATGAGGTTGCTGTCGACTGGCAACTGGGTGAGGTCATATTGTATGTTCTTAATCTTAAGCAACATTGGCAATGAGGCCAAGGTTGCAGACACCCCTTCCATCAATGCATTCAGTGTTTTCTCCTGCACCACAACACCGAGTACTATATTGCCATCCTGGACACTGTTTATGTCAAGAGTAAGGCTCTCCTCATGTGTGAGGGAAGAGAATGTATTAAGAATATTATCCCATAGTCTTGCATAACGCTCAAGGTCAGTAATGTTTTTTACTTTCAGTCTGCCCTCGAAGTAGAGTATCAGGGTAGGTGTCCCTGTATCTTCTGCTTCAGAAGCAAATACTTCCGCAGGGATTATCTGATCAAACAGTTGCATAAGTTTGCCCAGATTGTCATAGAGTTTGGTGATGAGTTTTACCTTTTTTGTCAGATCACCCTCAAGGGCACCAATATTTTTGGTTGTTGGTTTGATATTCTTTTCAAGCCAGTCAGCTGCTCTTTTTCCAAAGAGATGATTTGTATTAATCTTCTCAAAGAGGCAATAAGATGCATATCCCCATTCCACAGGATCAGACTCCCAGAGATATTTCTGCAATGACTCTTTTTCTTTTGCTATTGCTGAAAAATCGACTTCCGGGGTTTTAGAGGCTTCCCTTATAACCTCTGCCAGTTTTTTGTATCCTTCAAGCAATACAGCATCGCCTGATTTCTCTTTCAGGTAATTAATTACTTGAATTAATGCAGTTATTTGCATAGCCTTTATTTTTCTAATGGTTTAATAATTCCAGATGGTTGATTGATATTTATCGAACTCCCATTAACGGGTTGTTGTTTCTCAATTATCTTCTGCTTTACTTCTCCTGTAGCGGTATTGAACTGGATCTTTCTTCCCAGACTCCCACCTACACTGGAAGAGATAATTTGTATCTGCAGTTCTTTCAGCATGTCTTTGGCTACCACAATATTGCGGTCTCCTATCATGAACTGAGCTGCGCTTGCTTCTATTATATTTCCTCCACCAAACACCTTGGCTATTATGTTTTTTTGAGAACTGCCAAGTGCCTGCATCTTCTCCAACAGTTTTGTTATAGCTATGTTACCGAATTTTGGAGAGGCCAAGCCCTGTCCATTCCAGAACGGGAGCATATAATGGTTTATACCTCCAAACTGAAGAACAGTATCATAAAAGCAGACTGCAACGCAAGATCCCAGTATAGTGTTTACAATATAGGGTTCCCTGCTTGCAAACAAGGTTGATGGGTAAAGAAAGTGTACTGAAGGCTCTGTCATCTGGTCTGTTTTTAAAATACCTGATTATCATCAAAAAACATCTCGTTACCATTCAGGGAGGTGTCGAATGAGTCCTCCTCCTCCATAGATTCTGGGATATTGATAGTAAAGATTGTCCCTTTTTCTTTGTCGCTTTCAAATGTTATATCACCACCTAAAAGATCAAGAAGAGCCTTAACAATAGAGAGTCCTAAGCCATGACCACGGTTTATTGATGTAATACTGGAGTCAGCACGTTTAAACCTGTCGAAAATAATCTGTTTGAATTCATCAGTTATTTCAACCCCATTGTCGAGTACTGAGACATAGAGTACCTGTTCCTCGGTCCATATCCTGATAGTTATGCGACCCTCTTCATAGCTGAATTTAACAGCGTTGTTTATCAGGTTTGAGAGGATAAGTTTCAGTTTCTCCGGGTCGGTCTTGAAACAATAGGTTGTCTCTTCTCCTGTGGGAAAGTCAAAACTCAGGTCGAAGGTAACCTTCTTCTTATGGGCTTCAATCCTGAAAGATTCCGTAACACTTCTTACCAGATTCTGGATATCAACTTTACCTATCTCAGGGTAGACCTCTCCGGCTTCAATCTTTGCTGCTGCAAACACATTCTTTAGCTGAAAATCAAGAGAGAATGCTTCAGTATGGATTAAAGCAACCATGGTGAATACCTTTTTCCAGTTCTCTTTATTTACGCTGAGAATACTTTTTGACAAACCCAGTATTGATGCAAATGGATTAACAATTTCGTTTGTTATGTTCGATATAAAGTGGCTTTTAAGTGCTTCTGATTCTTCCAGTTTTCTGTTCACATTCTTAAGCTTCTCATTAAGATCTTTTAATTCATCCAGAGCGCGCTTGTTTTCCATCATTCTAATTCTGAGCTCATCAATGAGTTCCTGGTCAGTTAACTTATTCATATTTCTCTTGTTTGAGTATTTTTATCAGATAAAAACTACAATCTTGTTAATAATTATTATTTGTTTTCTCGATTTATATTTTCCTAAAGATAGTAGGTTTTATTTGTCGCAGAGGTACTTTCATATTAGTAATTGACTCAGAATGCCCGAGGAAGAAGTATCCGTCAGGTTTAAGTTTTGATGCCAGTTTGCATATCACATCCTGTTGCGTCTGTCTGTCAAAATAGATCAGTACGTTTCTGCAGAAGACAATATCAAATTCTTTTTCAACCGCATAGTAAGAGTCCATGAAGTTAAGTCGCTGGAAATGAATCTTTGACCTTATTTCAGGGACAAGTCTTACTGTACGGGTTACGGCATCTTTACTTTTAAGAAAGTATTTTTTCTTCAGTGTCTGAGGGACTATCTCTATCCGGTCTATCGGATAGACAGCTGTTGCGGCTTTCTGAAGTATTCTCAGGGAGATATCAGTTGCATATATTTCAAAGTCATAGTCAGGATGATTCTGAAGAAACTCCTTCATAACTATTGCAATGGTATATGGTTCCTCTCCGCTTGAGCAGCCTGCACTCCAGATCCTGATTGTCCTTCTGCTGTTCCGTGATGAACATATCTCAGGCAGGACTGTTGAGGTCAAATAGTCAAAGTGAGTAGGCTCCCTGAAAAAATCAGTTTTATTGGTGGTGATGAGATCAATCATTTTGATGATCTCATCAGCCTGTCCCTCTTTACTGAAGACAAAATCAATGTACTCTTTGAAAGATTTCAATTTCAGATCTGATACTCTTTTCTGAAGCCTGCCTTGCAACATTATCTTTTTAGGATAAGGCATTTTTATTCCAAGCTCCTCATAAACAAATGAGCTGAGTCTGTTAAAATCATCATCAGTCATCTTGTATTTGAATACTCCGCTGTTAATTGGCTCCATGATCTAAATTTAGTATCTTGAAATCATCTGTACAATATATCAGACATCTTTAAAATCTCTCAAAGTCAGCATCAAGGTTATCTTTTCCCATATTGATACTTACACCTTTTGTCCCAAATGAAGATTCGTGGTGTTTTGGTTTTTCTTTCTCAATATAGTAAGAATCCTGAAGCTTTTTTGATTTTTCTTTCTGGAATGTTTTTCTGGCATTACCTGAGTCGTTAATTTTAAAGAACGATATCATTTCCATAAGTTGCTGAGCCTGGCTTGCCAGTTCCTCAGAGCTTGTTGCCATCTCTTCAGATGCAGCAGCGTTTTCCTGTGTTACCTGGTTGAGCTGTTGTATTGCGTTGTTTACCTGGTCGGCTCCTGAGCTCTGTTCTATACTGGCAGCAGCAATCTCCTGAACCAGTTTCGCTGTTTTACCTATCTCAGGAAGTATCTCGGCCATGAGTTTTCCGCCTAGTTCAGTAGCTGTGACGCTGGTTTTTGTAAGAGCATCAATTTCTACAGCAGCTATCTGGCTTCTTTCAGCAAGCTTACGTACCTCTGCCGCTACAACGGCAAAGCCTTTTCCATGTTCTCCTGCCCTGGCAGCCTCAACGGCAGCATTAAGAGCAAGAATATTTGTCTGTCGGGCTATCTCTCCGATTATTGATACCTTATCTGCAATCTCAATAGTGTATTTAAGAGTATCCTGTGCAGCGTTACTGACTTTTATAATCCCTTCAGAGGCATTGAGTGCGATCTTTTCTGTCTGTTGTGCATTCTCAGTATTCTGCTGAATATTGGCTGCCATCTCTTCAATAGATGATGATACCTCCTCTGCTGAGGATGCCTGCTCAGAAGCTCCCTGACTCATTGTCTGTGAGGTAGAACTCATCTGTTCACTTGACGCGGAAATGTTATTAGCTGCTGTCTGGAACTCTGCAATTATTGATGCGGTTGACTTAACCATATCTGTGAGAGACTGCATTAGCTCATCATTATCAGAGCGTTTCTTGAGATCGACGGTAAGGTCTCCGTTTGCCACCAGACGAGCTTTAGAAATGATATCATTAAGTGCTGCTATCAGTACGTTAAGATTATTCTTTATAATATTAAAGTCGCCATTATAGCTAGCTGTTATCGCTTGCGGCATGTCACCTACAGAGATCTTAGATACATAGTCTGCTGC
>QKCK01000042.1 GCA_003245695.1 Bacteroidota bacterium
GATATAATCTCTTCAATAATAAGATATTATTTACTGTTAAAGATACAGGAAAAGGAATTCCTGCTGATATGCTTAATGAGATCTTTGAACGCTTCAGACAGGTAGATGACGTGAATCATAAGAGAGAGGAGGGAAGCGGTCTTGGACTGGCTATCTGTAAATCATTTGTGGAGCTGATGGGAGGAAGAATATGGGTTGATTCAGAGGTAAATAAAGGATCTTCTTTTTACTTCACACTGCCATGTACTGAACCTGAAACAGGTAGCATGGTTTCAGACAGCAGTAACGCGAGAAACAAAGATTGTGGATGATTTTTATATTGGATACTATACGATCGCAGTGTTGTATCTGGCTGTTATGTTGTATTTTTGTTATAGCCAGAATTGCAATTCAATAAGTCATTGGTAAAAGTTAGTGACCGGAAAAGAGATGTTAATAGTCAATACTCATTACTACCTGAGTTGGCTTTAACCGTGAGGTATGGAGAAGATGAAGTTTGAACATAGAATTACTCTCAGTTATCTGATAATAGGGGGAGCGTGGATTCTTTTTTCTGATAGCATACTCTATTTTTTAGTTCCGGATCATAGGCTCCAGAATGAATTACAGACCTTCAAGGGATGGTTTTATGTCATTTTAACAGGCCTTCTCTTTTTTCTTTTTCTCAGAAAATATCTTAACAAACTGCGTAATACTGAGAAAGAGCTTAATGCCCACAAAAACAATCTTCAGATGATGATTGAAGAAAAGACAAGGGATCTGGCTGCTTTAAATGAGGAGCTGCTAAGTACCAATGATGAGCTTAATCAAAAGAATGATCTGATAAATATCCAGAATAAGGACCTGCGTAATGCCTTACGGCATCTGAAGAAGGCACAGTCGCAACTTATACAATCAGAAAAAATGGCGTCACTTGGGACACTGACTTCAGGTATTGCCCATGAGATAAATAATCCACTTAATTTTTTGATGGGAGCATATAACGGCCTTGATAATTATTTCCGAAAGTATGGCAGCAAGGATATTGATGGGACTACTTTTCTCCTGAACAGTATGCATGAAGGAATTGAAAGAGCATCAGGCATAGTGAATGAGCTGGGGCAGTTAAGTAAAGACAATAATAAACTGGATGAAGTGTGCGATATTCACTCTGTTATTAACAACTGTATTGCTGTGCTGTTTGATCAGATAAGCAGCAGTGTAAACCTGAAAAAAGAATTTTCCAGTGACGCAGCTATGGTAAAGGGGAATGTGGGAAAGCTTCATCAGGTGTTCCTTAATGTATTGTTGAATGCTATTCAGGCTGTAGAAGAGGGCGGTGAGATAGTCATTGAAACAAGGATAGATTATGATGAGGTGGTGGTAGAGATATCTGATAACGGATGCGGAATAAAAAGGGAATTTCTCTCACAGATTACTAATCCTTTTTTTACTACCAGGACAACGGGAGATGCTACAGGACTGGGCCTTTATATTACCTATTCAATCATCAGGGAGCATAAGGGAAGGTTGGAATTTGAATCAACTCCCGGTCAGGGAACCAGAGTTACAATTACGATGCCTAATTTGGATAATAGTTATGGACAGGAAAACTAAATTTCTGTATGTTGATGATGAATCAATAAATACAAAACTTATTGAGATAAATTTCAGTGAGAGGTATGAAATTCTAATTGCAAACAGCGGAAACAAGGGGCTTGAGGTTCTCAATGCCAATCCTGACACATCGGTGGTTCTCAGTGACATGAAGATGCCTCTGATGAATGGACTGGAGTTTATCAGGCAGGCAAAATGCAGGTTTCCTGATAAGAGATATTATATCCTCTCGGGTTTTGACATTACTGATGAGATACAGGATGCATTAGATACAGGTCTGATAGAAAAATATTTCAGAAAGCCTTTTAACAGGCGTGAGATAGAATCAGCTATTGACAACGAGTCATAGTTTTTTCATACTGGGTGAGTATTCTGCCAATCACCTTCACGGCTTGGTTGATTGTTTCATTCCACTCCATTCCGAAGGAGAGTCTCATACAGTTTTCATATTGGTTCTGCAGGGTGAACATACGTCCCGGGGCAATACTTATTTTATGCTCCATGAGTATATCATACAGCTCAGTAGTATTAAAACAATCAGGCAGCTCAACCCATAGCATAAATCCTCCACCCGGAGCACTTATCCTTGTCCCTTCAGGGAAACAGCAAGACACGCTATCAGTTAACTTCATACAGTTAGTATGAAGTATGCCTCTGAGCTTTCTCAGATGATTCTCATAGCGCCCTGATTCAAGGAAGGTAGCAACGGCCTCCTGTTGCAGTGTTGCTGATGACACTGAGGAGACAAGCTTATGATGCATCATCCTTTCCAGGTATTTGCCCGGAGCAACCCATCCTACACGGTATCCGGGAGCGAGTGTCTTCGATACACTCCCACACCATATTACATTACTGTTCTTGTCAAACGATTTACAGCTCAGTGGCCGGTTTAGGCCAAAGAAGAGGTCCGCATACAGATCATCCTCGATAACAGGTATGTTCTTTTGGGAGAGATACTCAGTTATCTCCCTCTTGTTTACAGCAGGGATACTGCTTCCCAGCGGGTTATTGAAGTTACTTATGAGGCAACATGCCTGTATCTTTCCCTCATCAGCCAGTTTCATGAGGCTCCTGACGCAAACACCTGTCTGCGCATCTGTGGGTAGCTCAATGACATTGAGGCCCAAACCCCTGGCAAGCTGCAGCAATCCGAAATATACCGGGCTCTCTGTTGCAATGCAGTCACCTGCCTTCACCACAGTCATAAGGGAGAGAGATAGTGCCTCCATGCATCCGGTAGTGATGATAATATCATCAGCAGTGAGATTGCCATTCCAGTTTATGCTCTGCAGGGCAATCTGACGCCTGAGTCTGACATTCCCCTGTACACTCTCATACAGAGTGCCGCTCCCAGGCAGGCTGCGCAAAGCCCTTACCATCTCCTTGTCAAGACGGGCTACCGGCAGAAACTCCTTGCCCGGGACACCTACTGAAAACAGTATGTTCTCATCAGAGTGAAAACTCCTGTATATCTTCTGTACCAACATATTTGTCACATCTGCATCCTCTCCGTATACACCGGGGGTGCTGATTTCGGGTCTGGCAAGCCTCTTCGCAGGAAGCTGACGAACAAAATACCCCGACTTCGGCCTTGAGGTTATATATCCTCTGCCTTCAAGATAATAATATGCCTCAAGAACTGTACTCATGCTTACACCCAGCTCACGACATATGTTGCGAACTGATGGTAGTTTCTCTCCAGCCCTGAAATCTTTGCTCTCTATCTTTCTCTCTATATTGTCAGCTATCTGACGATATAAATAAGTTGATCCTGCATCCATATCAAATAATCTGTTACGTACAAAATTACAAAAATTGTATCTGTTATGGTATGCTAATAATAATCAATTTTGTATTGGAAACACAAAATGACAAAACAATGGTAATGCATAGTATTAAAGTTGAGACATCGGGGCGCGATGGATGGAAAGAGGTAGATCTGTCGGAGATTGAATTTGGTATGGTTCCCTCTGATCATATGTTTATTGCTGATTATGATGGTGACAAATGGAAGAATGCTACTGTTGTGCCATATGGGAATACCGGGGTAAGTCCGTTCACAGCAGCGCTTCATTATGGCCAGACAGTTTTTGAAGGAATGAAGGCATTCAGGATGGATGATAACAATATTGCCCTCTTCAGGCCTTTGGAACATGCCAGGCGCTTTAACCGGTCACTTGAACGTATGTGCATGCCTGCGGTGCCTGAGTCACTTTTCATTGAAGCACTCGACACGTTACTCTCTCTTGACTCGGATTGGGTGCCACTGCAAAAGGGAGCTTCACTATATATAAGACCTTTTGTCTTTGCCACTGATGAACGGTTGGGTGTACGGGTATCACAAACCTACCGTTTTATGATAG
>QKCK01000096.1 GCA_003245695.1 Bacteroidota bacterium
AACAGGCTGGCAGAACGGTCGCCCGACAGGCAGTTCTCCACCCTGGCATACCTCTACTCTATGAATCCTCCGGCCCATGTGAAGCCCCTGCCAAATGTAAACATCATGCTTTGCGACATAGACTGCAAGAGGGAGGTATCGCTCACGGAGAATGCTTCCGGCCGTGAGTTTGTCAGGGCACTGGAAGGATGGTCAGGTATCTCCGGTAACATCTTTGTGTGGGACTACGGCATTAACTTCGACAACTACCTCTCCCCTTTTCCTAACTTTCATATACTGCAGGATAACATACGTCTCTTCAAAAAGAACAACGTAACAATGCATTTCTCGCAGATAGGCGGGCAGCGTGGAGGCGATTTCTCCGAGTTAAGGGCATTTTTGGTTGCTAAGCTGATGTGGAACCCTGATTATAATGCCGACTCACTGATGCAATCGTTCCTGAAGGGCTATTATGGTGAGGCAGCTCCCTACCTGTATGACTACATAAAGATAATGGAAGGAGCTGTCATTGCCAGCGGGGTGCCGTTATGGATATATGACTCACCGGTGTCACACAAGTACGGGATGCTCAGACCGGCACTCATGAGGCGTTATAATGAGCTGTTCGACAAGGCAGAGACAGCCGTGGCAGATGACCCCAACCTGTTAAAGCGTGTGCAGCGTAGTCGCCTCCCGCTGCAGTATTCAGAGCTGGAGATAGCACGCACTGAGACACAGAAAGACATTAAGGATATAAAACAGAAGCTCGATCTGTTTGAGGCGAGGACAAAAGAGTTTGAGGTTCCGTCGTTAAATGAGCGGAGAAACCCTCCTGACGAATATTGCAGGCTCTACCGTGAGCGCTATCTGCCAGGCAGAGAGACGAACCTGGCCGCCGCAGCGACTGTCTCTTTCATCACTGCCCCCACCGGCAGATATGCTGCACTGGGGAGCACCGCCCTCACCGACGGGCTCTATGGTGGCACCAGCTATGTAGAGAGCTGGGTGGGATGGGAAGGGACTGATGCCTCATTCATCATCGACCTGGGAGAGGTGAAGAGCTTCTCTTCAGTGGAGACTGACTTTCTGCATCACCTCGGAGCATGGATACTCCTCCCGCTGAAGGTCTCCTATTCTCTGTCAGAGGATAATAAGAGTTACACACTATGGGGCACACATAGCCTCGATGAAGACCGCTCAGTTACTGTTAAGTTTGTTGGGGTGAAACAGGAGGTATCTGCACCCGTCAGAGCACAATATATAAGAGTAGATGTCACAGGCACAAAAGAATGTCCCTCGTGGCACTATGGTGTGGGGCATCCCTCATGGTTCTTTATCGATGAGGTGACGGTAAGGTAAGAGAGTGCCATTTTTTGTAACTATAAAAATAAAGGGCAACCCTATCGGCTGCCCTTGTTTTGTGACTATGAGATCACGGTTTCTTCTCATTCTTCAGGTCCTCAAGGAGCCTGCCAAGCTTATTGACATATTCGGTGAACTCCCCTGAGTATCTTACTGAGTCATCACGGCGTTCAGGCAAATCTATAACAAAGTGATGTCGCACTGTTGCCGGCCCTGAGTCAAGGATAAAAATGTCTGTTGAGAGGAAAACGGCTTCGCTCTCTGAATGAGTGACAAAGATGATTGTAGGATCAATCTTTGCATTTTCAAAAATAGAACGCAGGAAAACCTGTATCTGTTTGCGAGTGACAGTATCAAGTGCTCCGAAAGGCTCATCCATAAGTAATATCTGGGGGTTGACCACCAGGTTACGTGCAATGGCCACTCTCTGAAGCTGTCCTCCCGATAGTATCGGGTATTTGGCCCATTTTTTCTCATGCCCTTCAAGCCCCACAATCTTTATCATCTCCATAGCCCGGGCTTCCGCCTCATCGCCAGGTACTCCATTCAGCACCAGTGGTAATGCGACATTCTGCAGTACGGTTTTCCATTCAAAAGATGTATACTGCTGAAAGACCATTGGAATACGATCTTTATCAGTTCGTTTTTTCCCATAAATATAAACATCACCTGAAGTAGGCTCCTGCAGTCCAGAGATATATCTCAGTAGTGTGGACTTGCCACAGCCTGATTTTCCCATTATGGTAATGAACTGCCCCCTGTCCCTGATATCTTTTACGTCAAGGCAAAAGTCTTTAAAGACAACATTCTGTGTATTGTGTTGTGTGTATACCTGGTTAATATTGACAAGGTTAATAACGTCGGTCAGCTCTCCTGCAGGTGCATCGCCTGTCAGAACTGAAGCATAGGTTGCCTCTGCAGACTCCTGTTGTGTTGTTTCTTCAGAGCCTGATTTCTCACTGTCATCCTGTTTCTGGAAAATATTTCTTTTCATCATCAGGCGTATTTAAATTTAAAAAGCTTCCTGTCAAGTAGTTTCAGCAGCTTATCCTGGATAAAACCTATAAATATTATCAGTAATAATACAGCATAAAGCTGATCAACATGAGAACCCCTTGAGGTAGCCATATATATCATAGATCCCAGGCCGCCCTGTGCGTTCACCATTTCAGCGATAACAATGTAAGTCCAGCTCACTGCCACAAGGTTTATAACATCCATTGAGAACCGGCTCAGCACCGATGGAATATAAAAATGTCTCATCATCATCCACGGGCTGGCATTCAGTGTCCACATGGTCTGCTGCAGGGCCTTCAGGTGGTCATCAGTCTGTATATCCTTTACCCTCTGGGCAATAGCTGGAAGAAGGTACACAAAGATACCAAATGCCAGGAACTGTACTTTAACGCCCAGGCCCAGGCCAAAGAGAGCCATGAATATGCCTGTTGTTGCAGGCAGAGGTGTAAAACGTACAGCTTCAATCTGTTTACTTACCAGATGCCTGAAGAAAGGAATAAGTCCCACGATGAAACCAAGAGGAATGGCAAGGGCCATAGCCTGCAGATAGCCTCCAAGGTTTATGAATATCGAGTAGCCTGTATTATACAACAGGTGCCTCTCAACAAAAAGAGTCTTAAAGCAGAGGAGCACATCTACCGGGGAGGGGAGTATGGTAGGCTTTATCCATCCCATTTTAGGTACGAGCCACCACACAAAAAGGAGAAGAAGCCACCCAAGGACATTAAGGGTCATCTCTGTTTTCCTGTCTACCTCACCTCCGAACCTGAAAAGTCTTTTCACTTTTTCCATAATCACTTATTTCCATATATCAGATAAATAAAGGAGGATAGTTTTATCCTCCCTTATTGTCTGATACTCTGTTCAGATTTAATTATTCAGCCAGGAGCTGGAATTCAGTACGGCGGTTTGCAGCACGTCCGGCTTCGGTATTATTATCAGCTACCGGTTTGTCAGGTCCGTTACCCACTATTACAAACCGGTTGGGGTCGAAGTTATATGTTTTAACAAGGTAGTCAGCCACTGCTTTTGCACGTTTGTATGAAAGATCCCTGTTCATGGCAGCAGCACCTACATTGTCAGTGTTACCTTCAATACGCACTTTCATACCTGCAAACTCGACAGAGAGCTGGCCAAGTTCATTTTCTATAAGATCTTTCATCTCTGCAGTAAGAGTCCATGAGGCAGTTGCAAAGTTGATTGTTATAGGCTTGATAGCGACGGCCGGGGCTTTGGTGTCAGAAGCCTTTTGAGCCTCGAACTGGATCTGCCCTTCAGCTGCATGGGCATCACCTGTCAGATCATTTATTGCCTGAACAATTCCGGGGTATGATGCCTCAGCCCATGGTACAACATTAGTAAGGGTATTTCCATAACCTGTCTTATAAACACGTGCCATTTTCGTATAAAGCTGCTGTCCGGTGATACCTGTATAATCGGTACTCAGGCCAAAGAAATTTATATTATCACCATATGTGGCGAAGTGTATTTTCTTCATTCCGTCAAGGATGATGCTTACATCATCGGGTACTTCAAAGGCAGTTTTATATGTCTGGGCAGCTTTAGCCATCCTGGCAGGATCCTTCATCTCAGAGTTGGCAACAAGCCATGCTCTTGCCAGTTTCACGAAGAGCTCTTTCTTCTCTTCCAGAACCTCTTTTCTGGCGATGAATCCGTCCATGATGATGTTGGGAAGCATGTATGTGCTTGTAAGCACTTTTGCATCGCGTGAGCGTAGGCACTCTTCATCATCGGGTGACCATACCACAGTAGCATCAGCATTGCCGGTAGTAAAGGCTGTCTTGGCAGCAAACGGGTCGCCCATAGGGAGTATCGTCACATCAGCCTCGGTGAGTCCGCCGGCTTCGAGAGTGGCATGGAGAAGCGTGTTACTTGGCCAGCCAAGGGCACACGCTATCTTCTTTCCCTTCAGATCAGCTATGGTGTTTATTGACTTGTCAACGATAAAGACATCGGCACCACGTGAGTCATCAATCTTGAGGAACTGAACAACTGACATTTTAGCAAGGTCACTGCTGCGGTCCATTCCAATGGGTGATATGTCAGTTGTTGTAAAGATGAAATCAAGATCTCCGTTTTTAAGAGCATCATTAAGTTTCTGCATGTCATCCATCCTTACTGCTTCAAAGGTAAGTCCAAACTCCTTATACATTCTCGATTCCTTGTTGGGAGCAGCGCCACCATTGAGGTCAATACCAGGTGCAAAACCAACAAAGTTATTGAAGCCGGCACGCAGATCCGCCCTGTTGCCTTTTGATGCATTTTTGATATAGGGATAACCAAAGTATGCTGCTGCACCTATTACTCCTACAATGATAAGAAGAACTACGAACTGGAAACCAAGAGTCCAGTTTTTTGGAAATCCGGGGATAGATTTTCCCGGTTTGTTCTGATATTCTGTTGCCATATCTGATATTTATTATTTATTCGTTTTCAGGTAATTACTAGAAGATATCACCAAGCGGACCTGCAGAGTTTTTCTCCTCACGGGTAAGCTTGTGGTTCGGGTTTGCAATACGTTCGGGGTTTGGTATCTCTATCTGACCTGCATCAAGTTTATTGCCTATAGCCAGTAGTTTATCATATGCCTCATCGCTGTCAAAGTTAAATGCCGTGGTATTTCTCTCCAGATCCTCAAGGTTCTGGGCTGTCATGGCAAGGTCTTCCGATATGCGACCTGCAACAAACTCAAGTGCATATTCAAGCTTCCAGTTCTGTCCCCCAGGCCCCAATATCTCTTTCAGTATGGCAGTTGCTCCACGAGATGCGGCAGCCATCTCCCAGTCTTTCTTCATGATACTGATGCTCTCTTCAAAGTCTTTTATCTTGTTCTCAAGAAGAGTAGCTCCTATCGCCAGCTTGCGATCAAGATTGGCGAATATGTTCGATCGTGCAGCATATTTTGTTGTCCACTCGATGTTTTTCTCAAGCACGGTATTTGTTCTTGTGCCTGCGGAGGTGGCATTGATAAACTTCTGCTGAAGATCAACATATTCATCTGTCTCTTTCACGCCATTACCTTTTTCAGCAATAAGCTTATCCATCTGTTCCTTTATCTCACCTGCCTTTTTTGTCTGCCGCTGCACCTCCTCGCGGGCTTCCTCGGCTACCTTGCGCGTTTCATTTGACATCTGTTCAAAATCGTTGCGCAACTGTTTGATCTTTGATTTATGCCTCAGGAAAAGGTCATGTGTCTCCCACATCTTTTTCTTCTGTTCATCAAGCTCATCAAAGGGGTTCCATCGTATGATGGCTTTGTGAAACCAGCGTACAATCCTGCGGAACAACTTAAATATTGCAGGTAAGAGAAGGATTACAAGAATAACCGCAAGCACCGAGACTACCACAGCCAGAACCTGGCTCAGCATCCCGAATACTGCGGGGATAATCCATTTAAAAGTACCCCAGGCAACAACGCCAATAAGAAGTAATCCCAGTGTAGCTCCTATAGGTTTTTCACCCTTACGCCATTTGCCTAGTGTCTCTTTGCCTTGCTGAACCAGTTTGGCATCATCAAAGTATTTCATTATCGGTAACTGGGTAACCGTTTTTGTTTCCATTTCCATAAAGAGGGTTTTATTGTTTTCAAGAAAGATTAGTCTTTATTCCGGCTTCAATATCCACAATACTTACTATGACCTGTTCACGGGCACCGTTTATTGCATTTATTTTCTTGTCAATGTCAATGAAACGGCTACTGTATTTCTGGTCTATAGCCATGAGCTGATTGCTCAGCGTAAGCTCCTGATTATGCAGATCCTGAATCTGCTTTGTCATCTGGTCAATCTTCGCACGTGTGTTTTTCAGACTGCTGTCAAGATTGTTGCGTTCACTTTCTTTCTCCGCCTCCAGACTCTGCTTTTTGGATGCTCCCTTTTGCAGTTCGGCATCTGCAGTGCTTTGTACAAGATCCTTATAATACATTGCGCTCTCAAGCAGCCGTGCAGGAGTGAGTGTTTTGTCCATCTTCTGGGCAATACGGAATACTGTCTTGTACACCTCAGGCCCCGGGTTATGCTTTTCCTCAAAGAGTGATTCTGTGAACTCAAGGAAATCAAACCCCGGCTGGTTATTCTGGTTTATCAGATTCTGCAGACGCTGAACAAAGTCCTCAACCAGCGGTTGGTCCTGTGGACCTTCTGCCTGCGTTGGTGAAGCATAGTAGCTTCCTGATACGGCGTCTGATGCTTCCGGTTTTGTGGTTTCTTTAGTCTGCCCTTCTGATCCGGCATCACGGAAGAAGAGTTGTTTGAAGCTAAATCCTTTGTCCTTTTCTGACATTGTGTTGAAATTATTTGATACTGTCGTCTTTATGCAGAATTAATACAAAAATAAAATTTTTTTGATACCCCGGCCTAAATATACAGACATAAGGTTATAATGAGACAGGGCGCTTTGCAAAAAGCGCCCCGAAGAACAGGTTCTGGTTTACATCGAATTACATTTTGATATAAATACGTGCAGGATGACCATTAAGTTACAGGCAAGGGTGTTTTTTTCAGGATTCGTATTATTGTTTACAATAGTGACCTGACACATGTAATAAAGCCAGCTAACATTTTTCCGCTCATATGATCAAAGAAGAGTCCCGGGGAGAATAATCAAGTTTATACGTTCCCCCCGTGGTTATTATCAATGATTAAAAGCTGAAACTGCCTATATCAATAACATCCTTTTTATCTTCCAACCTGACAGTCACCTCCTTCTGCTTCTGGTCGGGTCTGCCAAAGTTGGTTATAAAAGTAAGATGAAGGTTGACAGGTGCAAGCACTGTCTGTGAATTGGTTCCGTAATAGTTAACCTGTACATGATATTCGCCTTTGACTGCATTCTTTATCATATATTCTTCCGGTCCGTATCCTCCGGTAAAGTCACGTGATATCCTGCCACCCAGCCAGGTGAGTGTATGCTGGTAAAAGCACTTCTCTCCTGTAGGGTCAGTAACCCAAAGGTCCATATCACAGTTGTCTGTATCCCATGTAAGTACCACCCTGATATCGACAGGTTCATTTCTTATCAGTCGTTTATCTGTTCCAGACAGATCAAGCTCAGGGTGAAGGGCTATAAGATTGTTTATCTCATTCAGTGCAATAAGTTCTATCTCAGGAAACCTGCTGTCCCAGGTGCGTTTCACTACCTCCCAGATTGTAGTGAGTGCTTTCTGTGACTCACCCCCTGCTTCATACGCAAGACCCAGATCGAGGTATGACTGCGGCTCCTCTCCCTTCATTTTAAGTACCTTCTGGTAGACACATATAGCATCGTCAGGCCTCCCCATATCAAGAAGCTTTTTACCCATGACACGCAACAACTGTGGCTCTTCCAACCGCAGTTCAGCAAGGTTTGACAAAATCTTCACCGCCAGCTCCTTCTCACCTGCCCTGATGAAGAAATCTGCAGCATCAATGTAGAACGAGGGTGTTGACCCATATTCACTCTTTAGTCTCAGATATGTAATATACTCCCCGCCCTTTGCAGAGTATTCAAGTACCTTCAGATATGGGGTCTGCGGATCCCACGCGTTTATACTTATAGCTGCTTTTGCACTCGCCGGGGAGGAACCTACAACCTGCTCATTCAAAGCATCCTGCTCAACTGACATAGCTTCAGGACTATATGACCTGTCTTCTTCAACAATTATTACATCTGATTCAGCACTTTCTCTCACCCTGGCAACACTCTCATTTCTTCTGATCATATAACCAGCTACTTCGGATTCTGAGGATGGAGGAGGTGGTGGTGGCGGTGCCATATTAACAGTATCAGTCTGCAGCTTTTTTGTAAGCGGATAATGTGTGTTCCACCATTTGCTCTTTTCTTCAGCAATTTTTATGACATAGTCAATATGTGTCAGCATCTCTGCACTCTTATTCCTCTCTTTTGTCTCCTTTATACCGAAGAACTCATTCTGCATTTCTGCCGGCGAAACAATATCATACTGCAGGTAATCATCCAGCGTCTCAAGTACTATTAATGAGGTATTAGGAGTAACAATATTATACTCCCTCCCGGTAGATGTGATCTCATCCTTGTTTCTTTCAGCATTAAGGCTGAGCTCCGCTATCTTCTTTTCAGCCCATAGCCGGCTTAAAAGCCCCGATTCATCAGCCATATCAGTTGATATCTTTACCTTCTTTGAATACTTAATATCTGACCCGAAACCGAAGTTAAGTACCAGGGTGGCCGATTTACCCTTCATCAGGCCTGACATAGTGAATGTATTGTCAAAACCTGTGGGCATAGAGGGATATATATCTTTAACCTCACCCTCTTCCAGACGGGCTGAGATAAACTGATAGTTCCTGTTACCAAGAAGAGCAATAGCTTCAGATGAAGTATTCCTGTTCAGGTTTATATAAACACCGCCGGTGCGACGGGCAATATAGGTGAGAAACGAATGATCAGCTATGATATTAGAGTTGATTGTGTAAACAGGCACTGAAGAAAACTGAGGCTCAGCATTGCCAAAATCTGATATACCATCAGAGAATAAGAGTATTTCATCCGACTTACATTTTGAGAAATCAACTGCCCCAATGGAGGTGCCGCCATCATAAATAAATGACTTCAGGGTATCCCTCAGCCTGGCCCAATTGCCATTTGTTATTGTGAATGTTTCAGGCTTTTCTGTCTTAATGTTAAACTTAACAAGTTCTATGCTCAGGTTTCCTGCCTGCCTTATATACCCATCAAGAACCGAAAGCTCCTTGTCAATGTCACGACCAAGGGACGAATTGGAGTTATCCCAGAAAATTGTAACGGTTTTTGGTAATGGTTTCTTCTCCGTGATGATCTCAGGTCTGATACACAAATAAAAGTATGATTCATCTGAAGAAATATCCTTTACAGCGGTAAACGTCTTTACTTCCCTGCCGGTATGAGGAAATGCCAGCACTATCTGTTTATCAGGCGTGAAGTTATCATTTTCAAGGTCGGCAACAAAAGAGTCATTCCAGCGGCTGAATGACAGATTGCTTAATTCATTCTCAGAAGCAACAGCAACCTTGTTCTTTATTACCTCGGCATGCACAACAAACTTATCCACGGGTTCAGTAACCATCAGTGGCAGAGTATACAAATCGGTACTGCCTTTATCTGCAAGCTCCTGCTCATAAGATATAACCACTCTTCTCGACCCCCTGGCAGGAAGGGGATAGACTCTGGCCCTGAATGTGTTGCCAGTGGTCATCTCAAGCAGGCCCGGGTCAACACCTTTTCTGGTCACTGCCTCAAAAGTAGTGCGACCCTTTTCTTTTTCCACCACAACCCCTTCACGCAGAGCACCGTTGATATCAAGGGCAAAGCGTGATACTGTCTGACCTTCACCCAGTGGAAGGAGGAACTCACCCTCCATTACCCTTGAGTTACTGTTATAAAAAGTCATGTCAAGGGTTGTAACAGCTACCTGACCGACAACCTTAATATCGATCTTCAGAACTGTCAGCTTCATGGGATCAGACTGGTCTTTATCAGGGCCTGTGATTTTCATGACGGGAGAGAGAGCTGCACCAGCGCTTATCTGAGCAGTAACCATGTTTGTACATGACTGAAATAAAAAGAGCAGGAGGGCCAACCCAGATGCTTTTAAGGTGATGATACCAGACATTTTCATAATCAGAGGTGTTAAAGTGAGAACATCGTTTTATATCAATGATGCGAAAAGCTCAGTAATTCCATAAAATGTATTGGAGACCTTTCATCATTTCAGGTGCAATTCCTATGCCAGAAAAGGGATCATAAGGAGTTCCCGGGGATACAATAGTAATGTCCGGCATCAGTATAAAGTCGCCTGGTAATACATCCCATTACAACCCACATCCTAATCCTTCAGCACCTCAAGTGTAACTGGCTTCCCGTATGATTTTGCCTCAGGCATATAATAGAGATATCCCTCGGACGAAAATGAGTGATAAATGCCAGGTATCATTGCCTTTATATCAAGGTCAATGATATATTCATCGCCCGGAGCCAGACTACGGTAATAGATAAAGAGGGTGTTACCACTAATCTCATAATAGTCGAACCGACTCTTTTCCTGCAGCTCTTTCAGCTGCCATGGCTGGAAGGCAAACCCTGCCGGCAGAGCAACGGAAGCCACCGCCATTGACTGTGTCCTCTCCTCCTCATTCTTTAAATGCAGTGTCATCCTTATGCTTTCACCACGGCGGGCCGACAGCTGCTTCATCTCTGTCATCACCGAAACAGGAGACTGAAAACCCGCCTGAGGTGTAGCAGTGAAGTATTCCAGATTCAGCCTGAAATCAGGAGGAAGAACAGTGCCTGAGAAAATGACATCGACAGTGTTGGAGCCACTCTTCATTATATCATGCAGGTTTTCGATCATCAGAGGCTCACTCATCTGAGGTTCATATGTCCTATGCGGCAGTGATGTGCCATTCACTTTCACTTCAACAGTGCCACCCGACAAAAGATCAGGATAGAGTCTGTAGAAAGCAGTCATGGCCTTTAATGCCAGTATGTTTGCCTGCGTTGTGCCAAAGCTGCCATAGGAACGTGATGAAAGAATGAAGCTCATGCATGATAACAAAAGCTTCTCATCAGGATCCTGCTGTTTCATCAGTGCCAATGCCACCAGCGAGGCTGTCTCAACAGAGAGTGACTTACCTCTTGAACCGGTTATAGATGTCTCTGCCTTTAAGGCAGCTATACCGTACTCATCAGCCTGTACCCTGAGGTGGTTAATAAGAGCCTCAGCCCTGACAGTATCATTCAGGTTAAAAGCGCTATTAGCCAGGAGAGCCATGCAGTAGGCATCGCCCCTGTTTATATTATCATTGTAAGCCTTCTCAAACTCTCTGTATATTTCGTGGCTGCCTGTCTCCGACAATGCATAGACGATATAGGCATTATTCAACAGGTATGCATTATTACTGAAGCCGTATTTTCCCTTCTCAACCATAAAACCACCATTCCGATCCCTGCGCCCGAGAAGCCAGAAAAGCGTCCGGTTATACATTCCATCATCGACAATATCAGATACTGACTTCATGTCGTTGAATAGCATCAGCCCCATAGCGGTGAGGCCCTCATGCCCGGGCGATTTGCCAAACCACTCGAAACCACCACCGGCAGCCTCGTATGATGCCAGCAGTTTATAACCCCTTGTGATATAATTCAACGCCTCCGTTTTTGACTCATTGTCTGCTATACCTGTCTCATTAAGATATCTAAGCACCATGATATCAGGATAGGTTATGGCCGATGCCTGTTCAAAGCACCCATGTGGCTCTCTCAACATTGACATGAGAGAAGAGCTGAGTGACGACTGCACTCCAGGATAGACTACAGCTTCTGCCCTGACAGATCCGGGAAGGGCATCTTTTACAGGTACCTCAAAAAGGCTGTGTAAGCCGGTTACCATATAAGAGACTCTCTGTTTATATCCATAAGGCACTGAAGTAATGGATGAAGAAATCACATCTTCATCTGTCTCATTTCCTACTTTGATCTTTAGTAGTCCGCTGCCACTGCTGTTCAGTACAACAAAACCGGCAAAGAGAGTCAGCCCTCCTTCAGCCTGGATGGTGACTTCAGAGGGTGTCTCTCCCAGCGGCTGAAGGAACAAAGGATATTCAACTGACAATATGCATTTTGCCTCCCTCTCTGCCCTGTTTGTAACAGTGATTGGAATGAACAATGTATCGCCAAAGCTTACTTTTTCAGGTATTAATGCCTCCACTGACAGAGGTTTGGATGAATAGAAGGTATGTTCGCTCCTCCCCGGAGCACCGTTTGATCCTATGCCTTCGGCAGTAGCACGGAAGGTGGTGAGAGCGTCGGAGGTGCAGAACTCCACAGAGGCATTACCGTTGCTGTCAGTAGTAATATCAGGGTTCCAGTAGATGGTCTTCCGAAAGTCGTTTCGCATAAAGACCTCCTCAGAGGCATCATACACCGGGACATAAAACTGTCTGGCCCTGTAATACTGCGGACGCTGTGGCTCCTGGTAACGGTCCGGGGTAACATAACCGCGGGAGACATTATCGTCATTGATACGGAAGTTTATTGGTATAATGTAAGAGGCATCAACAGGTCTCCCCATCTGCCGTGCCGGCTTCCAGCGCGGCATCATACTTACTACCCTTAAGGCCTCTTTATCAAGAGTGGGGTCAATACCCCTGATGATAACAGGATCAACGACCAGACCCTCACGATTGACAATAAACCTAACTATCACCCTTCCCTGAATATAATTCTCACGTGCTATCTCCGGGTATCTGAGATTGGCGCTTATCCACTCCAGGACCCCATTGTCGCCCCCGGGAAACTGAGGCATCTCTTCAACCACTACAAAGATCTGTTCATCTTCAACCTCTTCCTCAATATCATTATCTAAATATATTATCTGATCTCCGGTAGTGACTGCCTCGCCTCTGTTATGAGCAGTGCCGTTCTCCACAGCCGGTATAAGTGTCTTGTCTGCCCTTTGTTTTGCCGTATTGTCCTGCTCCGCATTAAGCCGGACCGGTTTACGGGTATTCTGAACAGCTACCGCACTACCCACAATACTTCTCTTTATCTGCAATGCCTGTGTCACCACCAGAACCTCATCGAGCTGAATATAATCGCGCTCAAGCTCTATTGTACAGTTTTGTGCTTTTTCCACCGACTGTTCGAGACTCCTGTAACCAACTACGCTGATTACCAGAACATCTTTCTTAGAGACCTTTATGAAAAAGCGCCCTTCAAGGTCTGTGACAGTACCTGTGGCAGTACCCTTAACAACAATTGTTGCCCCGGGGATTGCCACCCCGGTGCTCTTATCACGGACGACGCCTGAGGCAACATCATCGCCCAGGCTCTGGTAATATAGACGTTTATAAGTGTCGGCCGAGGAGTAGTCGCTGATGACACGTTCAATGGTGTCGTTGTTGCCGGTGATAGCTACCAGTGTGACAGGTGTTGAGAGGTCAAGACCCCTGAACTCGTAATAACCGTTTCTGTCGGGAGTTGCCGTTTGCCCTGTCTCCTTAATATAAAGCCGTGTCCTGGCTATCTCACTCCTGCTCTTTGACGACACGGTGCCGCACAGTATCATCTTCTCAGGCTTATGCGTTATCTGCCCGGCCAGGTCATGAGAGGGTGTCTCAACCACCTCTTCCCAGGTGAAACGACGCCATCCCTGTGTCAGCAGCAGGTAGTCAAGGGCAGTATCAGCCCTACTCTCCGACTCATCAAAGTAAAAAGAGGGCTCCTCAATCTTACCCTTAACCTCAGAGGAGAGGAGCAGGTACGATAGTATGTTATCTGACCTTTCATCGGCAAGTGAGATAAGCTTGTCATCGACAACGGCAAGTGCCACTCCGGCAGAAACGGGATTGCCCTTCATGTCAGTGGTGCGTATCTTCAACTTAACCTTATCACGCGGCTGGTATGAATCCTTGTCGGCAGTGAGACTCACCTTCATCTGCTTATCCTTATTGACAAAGACAAGGCGTTCACACACCTCGGTGTTGCCGGTGAAGAGTGTTATCTGCAACACTCCGCAGGGTATGCCGGATAGAGGTACAAACACCCTGTTCTCACCCTTAATAACCGATATGGTAGTGTTGTAATATATCTTACCCTGCAGCTGGGCTATCAACGTTACAGTTGTATTCTCAGGAGAGACAATACGTACGTGCGCCTTTTCAGCTTTAACGGGACGGGTAAACATCAGAGGCGATGGCAGCTCCATCAGAAAGCCTGTTCGGGCAGACACAGGGAGAGGGTACAGTTTCATTATCCCCTGCGGCTTGTCGAGCAGGGCATAATACCTCTCACCAGGCTCCGGCACAAAACGGAATGAGCCCATACCATGGTGATAACTCCTGAAACGGACAACCTCTTTATGCCTGCTGTTGAATACCACACCCTCAACATCGGCAGGCTTACCGTACTCATTCACAGCCTTGAAGGCGCAGTTATTCATCACACCGGCAACCAGATCGCCTCCCTCAGGGAAGAACTGCAGGTCAATATTGTCAAGCACTATTGGCACCGAACGGGCTATGGATACAATGTTACCTTTCACATCTGCCCTGACAGTTATCAAGCCGTCATCCACCTTGAGCCCAAGGGGAAGAGTAAAGATTATATGTGCCACTCCCCGGCTGTCAGTAGTGCCAAAGCTTTCAAGGTATTTCTCTCCGTTGATACTTACATTATACCCGTAGGGATAGTCAGCCAACAGGGTGTTATCACTGTCCTGCATCAGCAGTTTCACCTTTACTGTATCGCCCTCACCATAGGCTTTTCTCTCAAAGTCAAGCTTCATTCGTGCCACAGGCAGCGA
>QKCK01000041.1 GCA_003245695.1 Bacteroidota bacterium
TCAGTTTGTCGCTCATATAACCCCATAACGATCTAGTAAGTTCCTCATTCATTACATCGTACTGTTTGTTTTTCAAACACTCGGCAGCCTTTCTAAGTCTCTTTCTGGCCATATTAGCAGCTTTCCGGTTTCGGGAGAGATTTATGTCAGCATTGCGCTTCCTTAATTGTTGTAAAGTAATGAATATGACTACAGCCAAAACAAAGACAAGCAGATAAAAGAGATAATATGATGTATTTTCAACAAGAGGTTTACTCTTCATTTTTACTTTCTGGTTATCAGTTCTGATGAACCTTATGTCCTGTCCTATATATTTTACATCTTCTTTTGTAGTGGTCATTAGAGGTGTGGTAGCGTTTTCTTCCTCACCTGATCCTTTTGTTACTGATATTATGTGTGATTCTGTCTTTAGTGTCACGTATCGGCCTGAAGAAACATCAAAATAAGAATATGTTACTTCAGGTATTACAAATTCACCACTATTACGTGGAATGAGAATATACTCAAAGCTCTTTATGCCAGAGATACCGTTGACATCTGATGTGACTTTGGGATCATATTTTTCAATTGAAGCAGGGACATCAAAGGCAGGGGCACCGGCAGTATTTATATTACCTGTTCCCTGGAGATTAAATGTATAGCTGATGGCATCATTTGCCTGTATCGATTCTTTTGAAATTGATGATGAGATCTCAAACTTACCAACTGCACCACAGAAATCAAATGGCTGAGGTGTTGGTAATGGGGTCACTTTAATAGTAACGGGAATAGTTGATAGCACTTTTGGCACTGTCATGGTTGTTGAAAAGAAGCTGCCGCCAAAGAAATCATCAAAATCATCATTTTTTTGTTCAACCAGAATCTGCATCTGTGCTTTATCAATTACCAAATCACCCGAGATCTGAGGGTAAAGCAGAAATTTCTCCACTATTCCTGTATAGTAGGATACCCCATTGACCTCTTCAGGTGTAAGTTTACTTAACTCGGGGGTTTTCAGATTCTCTTTCAGAAAGCCTTTAAGATCAGGGTAAGCAACTCCTGTACCAGGGTTTCCTATCCTGACACGTGTATAAAGCTTCAATGTTGCCTCAACTGGCTGACCCACATATACATTTTTTGTATTTGTTACAATTCTTATGAAGACATCTTCCCCTGATGATTCAACCTTCTGACTGTTGTTTCTCACAGCAGCACCAACGGTTGTTTTAGGCGTTGATGGAGCAGTTCCGGTTCCGGACACTTTGATATTGATTGTTGCAGAACTTACTGTCTTGTCCCTCATCAAATATTGTGCAGGTGGGATGGTAAACTCACCTTCCTTGCCGGCAGTGATATAATAAACATATGTTGTTGTAGCCTCAGAAGCATATTTCCCGTTTATCCAACGTGTTCCCCTGCTTGATGAATAGCTTGGTCCTGAAACAGAAAATGACTCATCAAACGCAGGGGCCTGAAACTTACCATTGGCAGCGTTTACGGAATATATTATTTTGAACCCGACACCAGTACCCACACTTTCAGGAGCATCAATTGATATTGCAACATCCTGAGACCTGAGTTGCGGTGCCAGAATAAGTAATAATCCATATATTAAGTATCTTCTCATCATATTACCAGTTTTTCTCAATCCTGACCTTAGCTTGTGACATCTTGTTTTTGTTCACCTTTTCCTGCACCTCTTTTTCATTTGCTGATAGTGCATCCAGTAACCGGGCTGCATCCTGTTTACTCATTCCCTGTTGTTGCTGTCCGGGTTTTTCGTTTTCCCTGTTCTCATTCTGTTCCTGCTGACCTTTATTATTCTTATCGTCTCCCTGATTCTTGTTCTGCTGATCCTGACCATTCTCATTGTTCTGGTCTTGCTTCTTATCCTGCTGATCCTGTTTCTGCTTGTCCTGTTGATCTTTCTTATCCTGATCCTGTTGATCTTTCTTATCCTGATCCTGCTGGTCTTTCTTATCCTGATTCTGTTTCTGCTGTTCCTGTTCCTGTTGTTTCTTCAGTTGGTCACGGGCATAAGCCAGGTTGTATTTTGCCTCGATATTATCAGGATCTATCAATAGTGATTTAATATAAGCATCTATTGATTCCTTAAATTTATTGTCTTTCAGTAATGAATTGCCCAGATTATAATAGGCGTCTGCCTTCATCTGTGGTTCATCATAAGAATCTTCTGCAGCCACAAATTTTTCTGCGGCCTCAGAGTATTTACCCTGCTTATAAAGAGCATCAGCCACATTAAAGGTAGCGTCAGGAATTTGTTTATCAATTCCCTCTGCCCTATGGTATTGCGTTTCAGAACCAGAGTATTTCTGCTTTTCGTAGAGACGATTCCCTTTTCGTATATATTTCCTCTCCTGCTGTCCGGACAAAGCCAGTGGAATCAGCATTAGAATCAGTAGAGAAAGAGTAAATCTGATATTATTGCATCCATTCATATCTCTGACAAAATTAAGGTTTCACATTCAGAAACCGAAGGTTTCGCAATGCATTGTTCTTCTTATCCATTACCAGGAGTTCGGCAACAAGAAAAAAGAACATAATAATTGCAGGAATCATGAACTGATCATTGTAATCAGTATACATCATTGATGATGTCTCTGACTTTTTCATCCTGCCTATGTCATTATAAATCTCGTTCAGACCAAGGCTTGTATTGTTTGCCCTGACATATCTTCCGGATGTAGCAGTGGCTATATCCTTAAGTATTGATTCGTCAAGTTTGGTTATAACAGTATTTCCACTTCTGTCTTTAAGATAATCACGTTTTCCCTTTACTGTAACGGGTACCGGCACACCGTCAGGTGAACCTATTCCCACCGTATAAATAACAATTCCATTCTCTGCAGCCTCCTCTGCTTTTTCCATTGCATCGCCTTCATGGCTTTCCCCATCCGTAATAATAATTATTGCCTTACTTTTATCATTCTGAGGAGAGAATGAACGCATACCAAGGTCAATGGCAGATTCGAGAGAGGTTCCCTGTTTTGAAACAGCTTCAGTACCTGCTGACTCAAGGAACATTTTTGCAGAGAGGTAGTCATTTGTAACAGGTATCTGGGTATATGCATCACCGGCAAACAGGATAAGACCTATCTTATCATCTCTCAATCTGTTAACCAATTGTGTTATTGCCTGTTTTGCCCTCTCTAGTCTGTTGGGAGCTATATCTTCAGCAAGCATTGAGTTGCTGACATCAAGCGCTATTATTACCTCAACCCCCTCGCGTTTCACCTCTTCAAGTCTGGACCCGAACTGAGGCCTTGCTGCAGTTAATATGGCAGCAACAAGTGCTATACTGGCTAAAAGGAATTTTACGATTATTCTTCGTTGAGAGAAATCAGGCATCAGATGTTTCACCAGCTCTGACTCTCCGAATTGTCTCCTGGCTTTTTTCCGTCTATGGTTATTTACTATAAATAAAAAGACAAGTACAGGTATAATAAGCAGCATATACAGAATTCCAGGATCAGCAAATCTGAATGTTTCCATAATCATTCTCCTTTTAAGAAATATTCCTCAATAAAAGCAGTCTCAAAAGCATCTCGATGGCAAAAATGGCAGCTGCTGCAATAGCCCAGGGCATAAACATCTCTTCCCTTTTACTGTATTCCTTAGTCTCTATCTTCGACTTTTCCATCTGATCTATCTCCTGGTACACCTTTTCCAGACTGTTGTTATCTGTTGCTCTGAAGTACTTCCCTCCTGTCATATCAGATATTTTAGAGAGTAATGCTTCATCTATTTCAACGGGCACTTTCTGTGTTGTCATGCCGTACCATGTCCGCACTGGCACATCAACGTAACCCATGGTTCCTACTCCGATAGTATACACCCTGACATTAAATGCTTTAGCTATCTCTGCTGCAGTGATAGGGTCAATAGCCCCACGGTTGTTTAAACCGTCAGTAAGGAGTATAACCACTTTGCTTTTACTGTCTGAATCTTTCACTCTGTTTATTGCAGTTGCAAGGCCAAGTCCGATTGCTGTGCCATCTTCAATCATACCGCTCTTTACCTCTCTGAGAAGGTTTATCAGAACGGCATGATCAGTAGTGACAGGACATTGAGTAAAGCTCTCGCCACTGAATACGGTAAGGCCTATTCTGTCATCAGGTCTGCCTGCAATAAACTGTGTAGCCACATTTTTTGCAGCCTCAAGTCTGTTGGGTGTAAAGTCTTCATACTGCATTGTACCAGAGACATCTATAGCAAGTACAATATCAATTCCCTGTGAGGTAGTACTCTTCCATTTATCCACATTCTGGGGTCGGGCAAGAACCACTATTACCAATCCAATTGCAACAAGACGTAATGCAAAAAGCAGATGCCTGAGATAATGTCTGTAAGATACCTTCCTGACATCAAAGAGCTCCATGGAGGAAATCGTCAGTGAGGCATTGTTCTTCCCCTGTCTGAAGACATACCATAATATCAGTAAAGGTATTATGAGCTCAAACCAGAGAAACCACTCATTCTCAAAAACCATATTACTCATTTCCGCCTCCTTTCTTTTCTGACGAAGCAACACCTGCCTCAGGCATATCATGAGGTCTGGTGAGATCAACAAACTTTGCAGCCTTGTCTATTGACGTAATATTCTGGTCAGACTCTGGCTTAAACTTGGCAAACTTAACCATATCAGAATCTGACAGTACTGATTTTACAATTTGCAGTAACTCTGAAGTGACAAAACCCGAACGCTGAAGCATTCTTACTGTCTCATCCGTTGTAAGTTCCGGCGACTGTATATTGAATCTTCCGTCAACATATCTCCTCAGAATGTCAGACAACCGTGAATAATACTCTTTCACCTCTCCTTTCTGCCATAATTCTTCTTTTCTGAGTTTATCAAGTTCGCGAACAGCTGTTATATGGGCCGGTTCAACCGGAACTTCATTCTTAATAATTCTGGCAAACGGTTTACGGGGCAGATATCTTACCAGTACCCACACTACAAGTGCCACAGCAATAACAATAATAATCCATGGCAACAGCTCAGCAAACACTATGGGAGCTTTTCTGGGAGACACAATATCAAAGATCGCATCAGATGTATCTGCCGGTGTCACAGATGGTCTTGTGACAGTGAGGGAGAGTTTATCCGTATACAGTGTCTCGGTAATGGTTTCGTTCTGAATCTCACAGCTCAAAGAGTCAATATCAAAAGTACCTTCATCAAATGATGTTATAAGATAATCATCTGATATTTTTCTGGTGCCGTCAGTGTTGACTGAGCTATCCCTCACTGGCAAACCAAGAATCAATACCTTATCAGCAATGGTGCCTCTGAGAACCGGCACCTTTACTGAGCAGCCTTCAGGTGCTGTTACTGTAATCCTTAGATGTATCTGGTCTCCGATAAGTATTGATGATGTATCAATTACAGCATTAATATCAGCATTCTGAGCACTTATCCCTGCGGTAAGTGCCGAAAAAAGCAGGATCACGCCTATTCTCTTCATCTTATTATCTTCTTTTAAAGAGTGAGATAAGAGGTTTTATATAATCTTCACCGGTATTCAGAGTAATCATATCAACCCCATTAGCCTTGAAGCGCTCTTCAATCAATAGCAGATGTTTCAGCCATTGGTTCCGGTATCCCTCCCTTATCTTTTTGGAAGAGGTATCAATCCATCTTTCTTCCCTGCTTTCAGGATCACACACCTTTATAAAACCTACATCTGGAATCTCTTTCTCACGTTGATCACATACATTAAGGGCAACAATGTCATGCTTTGAGGAGGCAACTCTCAGTGCCTGTTCAAATGAAGGAGCCATAAAATCCGAGAGAATAAAAGCGATGGTTCTTTTGTGCATTACATTTGTGAGATAACGAAGCGGTTCGCTTAATGAGGTCTGTGCAGACGATGGTGTATAGTTAATAAGCTCCCTGATGATCCTGAGTATATGAGCTTTGCCTTTTTTGGGTGGTATAAATTTTTCCACCTTTCCGGCAAAGAGCATCAGTCCTACCTTATCATTATTTGAAATAGCAGAGTAAGCTAATACAGCAGCTATCTCTGTCATCAGTTCCCTCTTTGTTGAAGAAACAGTTCCGAAATCACCTGAGCCACTCACATCAACAAGCAGCATGACAGTAAGTTCCCGCTCCTCTTCAAAAACCTTTACATAAGGATGTCCTAACCTGGCGGTGACGTTCCAGTCAATATTCCTGACATCGTCGCCATAAGTGTATTCCCTGACTTCACTGAAGGATATTCCCCGTCCTTTGAAGGCAGTATGATATTGCCCGGCAAAGAGTTGTTGAGAAAGTCCTCTTGACCTGATTTCAATTTTTCTTACTTTCTTAAGAAGTTCTTTTGTTTCCACAGCTCTACAGTTTTGCAACAGTACTGTAAGTAATTGTAAAATACCATGTTTGATTCTCCAGAATGACAAAGACAAAACCGTCTCTGTTATTATAGCTCCATCTGTCAGAGCCTTCTTTAGTATACATATTATCCAGTTCTTTGCGCTTTTTTAAAAGCAGACCATTTGAACAAGTCACTCTTACCGCCTTACATTTGTCATCAGAGCCAAAAACGATGATCCATGTTTCAAGTCCGTCATCAGAAAGGTATTTCAGGTAGTCATACTTATCATTTCTGACCGTTTCATCAAGGACAAAGTCATCCTTAAAACCATTCATTTCAGAGATCACCTTTGGTCTGTTCATACCTACAAAAGCCTGTGCACTCAGGGCCGTTGTAAGAACTGACAAAAGTGCCAGTAATAGCGATTTTCGTATCATATACTATGGTACCTCAACTGTATTGAGTATTTCAGTTATAATCTGATCCTGGGTATAGTTTTCTGCCTCTGCCTCATAGGTGAGCCCAATTCTATGCCTGAGTATATCGGGGCAAAGAATTCTTATATCTTCAGGTATTACAAAGCCTCTTCTGCGTATGAATGCATATGCTTTGGCTGCATTTGCAAGGTTTATGCCTGCACGTGGGGATGCTCCATAAGAGATCAGTGGAGAGAATTTTTCAAGTCCATATTTCTCAGGATATCTTGTTGCAAAGACTATATCAAGTATATAGTTTTCAATTTTCTCATCAAGATATACCTCCCTTACTGTTCTTCTTGCATTAACTATATCTTCAGGTTTCAGCTTTACCGTTGTTTTTGGCAACTCCTCTGCCAGATTCTCCCTGATGATAAGTCTCTCTTCGTCTTTTTCAGGATAAGTAATGACAACTTTTAACATAAACCTGTCAACCTGTGCTTCAGGTAAAGGATATGTCCCCTCCTGTTCAATTGGGTTCTGGGTCGCAAGAACGAGGAATGGTTCATCGAGTTTATAGGTGGTATCCCCTATAGTAACCTGGCGTTCCTGCATTGCCTCAAGCAAAGCACTCTGAACCTTTGCCGGGGAACGGTTTATCTCGTCAGCGAGAATAAAATTGGCAAACAGAGGTCCTTTCTTTACTACAAAATCCTCTTTTTTCTGACTGAAGATCATTGTACCAATGAGATCAGCAGGGAGCAGATCAGGGGTAAACTGAATTCTACTGAACCGTGCATCGATAATTGATGCCAGCGTTTTTATTGCAAGTGTTTTTGCCAATCCAGGCACACCTTCAAGCAGAATGTGGCCATTAGAAAGCAATCCGATCAACAATGAGTCAGTGAGGTGTCTCTGACCAATAATCACCTTACTCATCTCCTGCCTGATTACATCAACAAAGGCACTCTCCTTTTCAATTTTCTCGTTTAACAAACGGATATCAGTTGTGTATTCCATATGTTATTATTTGAAATAGTTAATTGTTACACATCAAAGAAACTGATGCAAATATGCCGTCTCAATTTAAAAAACGGTGTTAAAGGTTGTTAAAGATGTGTTAAAGCCATGAATCAGTCAGGAGACAGTGCTTTTTGCCACACTCTTCTTGTTCTTCATCTCTGTATCCTCTTTGCCAAACTCACAGTGTTTGAACAGTCGGACGAGCAGTATAAGTATCATAGGGATTGCCACAGGATGTATGGCCTGTCCGGCAATCAAAGCTACAGGGATAGAGAGAAATGATATCAGACAGGTTATTCGGCACAGTTTGCGCCTCTTCTTTCCCATGAAAACGTTTATTGTAACAGCCGGAATAAGAAGGTTAAAGGCTATTGCCATAATATTATAATGAAGTGCCTGATGGTCAGAGAAGAAGGTAGTAAAGAAAAGTATTACTGACAAAAGGGAGAAGAGAGTAAGAAAAAGCCAGTCAGATATTCTCCCCAGCACAGGAATTCCAAAGACAAAAGTAACAAGAGTGACAAAAACAAAGACTAGCCAGACAATTGCTGCAGGCATCCACGGTCTTGGACTTTTCAGCTCATCGCTTCTCATATCAAGCACAATCCTTGCCTGACCAAGCAAGGGCTCTTTAATGCCATTATGAAGCACGTTTGCCCCTGACATATTATCCATCAAATAAAAAGGCAGAAACATTTCATCTCTGAATGTAGCTTTTTTGTCGGCTGGCAAACCAAGCAAGAAATCTGCTCCGAAGTCTACCCATGGCATTTTTGACTGAAACTCATTAATCAGCTTCCTGAAGCTTTTCTGGGTCTCAGCATCATAGTAGATGACAGGTTTTGTAAGAGAGTTTTCTATAATATCGCGGACTCTTGTTGCACAATTATCATAGAAGAAATTGTATCTGTACTTAATGTTTTCAGGTTTCAAATTCTCATTAATAAGTTCAATAAGTCTTATCTTCTCCTCTGATGTGAGGTTAATCTTCTGTGACCATACCGATCTGTCTTCATAGAAATACTCCTCAAGAAACCTTTTATAACTACATTCGTCAAGCAAATAGTCAAGCTTCCCTTTGGCGAATCTGTAGGCGAAATGAGGCGCTTCAAAGTCAAACACACCCCAGTTATATACCACATCAGTCTTTGTTCCTCTTACACTTACTCTTATAGCTGTGTGTCCATACACAGAATATATAGCATTGCCTGGCTCACAGGTAAGGAGATATATATCTATTGAATCGGCAGGTTGTGCTTTTACATTAAAAGCTGAAAAGATCAGCATAATAAGAGTAGCAGTAAGAATTTTTTTCATGATTCTAAAATATTCGTAAACCTAATTGTTTTTACTGTTAAAAAAAAGTCTGTTGACAATTGTTTGTGAGAAAAAGCAAAATGTAAGATGCAATGGATTTTAGTCTGCAGATATCTTAAAAAAATGAGGCTGTCTCTCATAAAAAGACAGCCTCAAAAAAGATTTTAGCAGTTCAAATGTTTAGTTTTATTTACCTGTCAGATACCAGCTATTCTGTTCAAGTAGGTCATTGACCTGTATCTCTCTGAAAGGTATGGGTAGAATCAGGTTGCCGGCGTTATAGGCATAGCTTCCTATATCCTCTTTCCATCTTTTCAGGTCGTGCAGACGGTGTCCTTCCCAACATAGTTCGAGATAACGTTCTTCACGTATCTGTTCCCTGGTAACAGGGTCAGGCAAAGCAGGAGCCAGTGCTCTGTCCCTTACGAAGTTGATGTCTTCGGTAGGTGTATTCGGTCCGATATCAGTACCGGGATCCTCAAAATTTGCCTCTGCTCTAATAAGATACATCTCAGCAAGTCTTATCATCGGAATATTACGGTAATAGTTTCCCCATTTGGCAGTATTTATGCCGCCACTGTTCAGAATAGTACCTACTCCGATATAATACATTTTAGTAATTTCATCAATTGTATATGAATCTTCAGTGTCATCCTGAAGCATGCCTCTGAGGTCAAGCGGATCAAATCGATCCAGAAATGAGGACTGGATATCATAATCGCCTCTGCCAGCCCCATTTAGTGATGCATACATAACTGTCAGCCAGTTGGTATTTGATGCAACATTATTCTGGAATGCAAAAATATCCTCGGTAGAGTTGACTGTATTGTTAAAGGCATCGAGAGGAGTAGGTGTTAAAACAAAGCCTCCGTTTTGAATTACATAATTAGCTTCAGTAGCTGCATTTACATAATCGCTCATCTGGAGATACACTCTGGCAAGAACAGCACTTGCAGCAAATGATGTAGCATATACACCATTTGAACCGGGAAGCAGGTTGCGAGCTGCAATAAGGTCAGTCAGCACCTGATCATAACATTCTTCTACAGTATTGCGTGACACCTTTACGGCATCATCAACACTTTTGGTTGCTGTAAGCACAATAGGCACACCCGGCTGACTGTTGGTCACACCGGAAACATATGGCAGGCCAAACAGACGTGTAATCTCGAAATATGTCCATCCTCTTAAAAAACGAGCTTCACCCTCTACCAGATCACGGTCATCATCATCGAGAAGAGCAAGCACTTCATCCTGAAGCAGAGAGTTACAAAGGTTGATGAGGTTATAAGCATCAAGCCATGTTGATTCGACATAGGTGTTTGTTGTCGTAGCCTCCTTCTCTTCAAATTCACGAGGCTGTGTATATGTACCAATGAACATCATATCGCCAGTGGTAGCATAAAGTTCACTGTATTCATTGAAATATGAACCGAACAGAGTTAAACTGCGGGCATCAAGATAAGCCCCTACAAGGGCTGCCTTTATCCTGTCAGGAGATGTCAGCGCCACATCAGCCTCAATAGACTGACTGGGCTTTATGTCCAGCTTCTCGGTACATGATACCAGAAGGGCAAATAGAGACACTAACAGTATCAGCGATTTGCTATATAATATATGTTTTTTCATAATGTAATCTTGCTAAGGTTAGAAACTAATGTTTATACCGAGAGTATATGTTCTGGCCTGAGGCGCCGTATAAAAGTCGTACCCCTGAATGATATTTGTATTCTGTGTACTACGAGAAACACCGGTATAGTTTACTTCAGGATCCCATCCCTTATAATCAGTGAAAGTAAATAGATTAGTTGCTGCAACGTAGATTCTGAGGTTCGTCAGTTTCATACGGTTTACCAGTGATGCAGGCAGGTTATAACCCAGGCTTACATTTCTGACTCTCAGGTAAGAGCCATCAGTGAGATACCTTGTTGATATTTTTGTTCCATTACCGTCACCTAAGCGTACCTGTGGCACATCTGTCACATCACCCGGGTTCTGCCATCTGTCTAACTGATCGATAGTCTGGTTGTCAAACCAGTCACAGCTGGCTGACTGATAGTTACCAGCACCATTGTAGATCATGTTACCATAAACAAAACTCATAAGGATGGTAAGATCTAATCCTTTATATTCAAAGTAGTTATTCAAACCGCCGGTGAATTTCGGATTAGGTGATCCTACAACCTGCGGTGCTGCAAGATTGAAGTTATTTGTTGTCTCATCGCTGTCAGGCCCTACATAATAGAGCGCATCGCCGTTATCCGGGTCAGCTCCGGCAAACTTGGCAATTTTAAATACACCTATAGGTTCACCCTCAATGACATAATTTATACTATTTGGGGTTATCTCGGGACCATCAATATTTATGATTTCATTTCTGTTAAAAGACATGTTGAAGTCAGTAGTCCAGACAAAGTCACCGGTAAGGTTATTTGAATGTAATGAGAATTCAAGCCCCTTATTTGAAAGTTCTCCTACGTTATTCCAGTATCCGTCAAAACCTGACGTACCCGGAAGTGTTCTATAGAGTAACAGATCTGTTGTTTTCTTAACATAATAGTCAATTTCACCGGTAAGTCTGTTATTAAACAACCCGAAATCAAGTCCTATGTCAGTCTGGGCAGTATTTTCCCATCCCAGTCCGCTGTTTTGAAGCTGGGTTGGCTCAAGACCATACCGTCCGGCATAATTGATACTTGAATAAAGTGCCAGATGTGCATAATCAGGAATACCTGAATTACCTGTAATACCATAGCTGGCCCTTACCTTCAGATAGCTGAGTGTCTTTGAAATACTCCTCATAAAGTCTTCCTGGCTTATTATCCATCCTGCTGACGCTGCCGGGAAGAATCCGAAGCGATTGTCTTTACCAAATCTGGAAGAGCCATCTACACGTCCGCTGACAGTAAAGAAGTATTTTTCATTTATTTTATAGTTTGCCCTGAGAAAATACGAGAGATATGAATTTCCATCGTCCCAGCTTGAGAAAGAAGTAGCTTCAGCTGCGCTTGCCATATTATGGAAGTCATCAGTAGGGAATCCTTTACCTTCGATATTTGAACCTGTAGTCATTGATTCCTGGTATGACATACCAGCCACAGCATTCAGGTTCTGGCTGCCAAACTCCTTATTGAAAGTAAAGTAGTTCTCCCAGTTATAGTTAACAACTCTCACAGATCTGTTCTGTGCTTCACCTGCAGGGCCACCTGATATAGTCTTACGACCCCAGAAATTCTTCTCTCTTAAGTCGAGAATATCGCTACCGAATTCACTTTTGAAGGTTAATGCATCAAATATCTTATAAGAAGCATTGATATTGGCGAGTGACCTGTAAGAGGTCTGATTATTTGTGGCATCCCTCAAAGAGATAAGACTATTATAGTATATAGTATTGGTATTCAACTCACCAGTATCAGGGTCATAGACGGGTGTCAGGGGTGACTGAGCAACCAGCTGAAGCGGAGTTGCAAAAGCATTGTCATTCTCAACCCTTTCCATTTCCGTTCGAATAACATTCATCTGCAGACCAAATGAGAGTCTCTCTGTGGCTTTCTGGTCAAGGTTTAACCTTGCACTCATCTTATTCATGCTGTTGTCACGGAGAATACCTTTTGTATCATCATAACTAAGGCCTGCAAAATAGGTGGTCATTTCATTTCCGCCTGAACCAGAGACATTCACCCTGTTAATCCTTCCTTTCTGAAAAGCCTCTTTCTGCCAGTCAGAATTATAGCCTTCATTCCATGTAGGCCCTACAAACATTTCCCATATATCTTCTTTCGGAAGCCATCCCCAGACAAGACCGTCTCCATCTGAAACATTATCCATAGCTTCATTAAAGAGCATCAGATACTGATCTCCATTAAGCCACTCCATAAGGTTACTTGGCTCACTTATCCCTGTTGTGTACTGAAGATTGAACTTTGTAGCACCAGCCTGTCCTCTCTTGGTAGTTATGATCACAACCCCGTTTGAGGCACGCGAACCATAAATAGCTGCTGCCGAAGCATCCTTGAGTATCTGAATCGATTCAACATCAGCCATGTTAATATCGGTCAGAGGGCTTGTTGGCTGATTATTGTCATTTGAAAGATTTTCAGTTGTTATGGGTACTCCATCAACTACATACAAAGGCTGATTATTGGCAGACACTGATGATGATCCCCTAATCCTCATCTTTACTGTCTCACCAAGTTTGCCGCTTGCCTGTTCAATGAAAACACCGGATGTCTTACCCTGAATAGCTGCATCAAAACTTGCAGTTGGTATTTCTGCTATCCCTTTAGTTTCCACCTTGGTAATAGCCCCAGTCAGCTCTCGCTTTATAGCTGACCCGTATCCAACAACCACAATCTCATCAAGACCGACATCATCGGGCTCCATAGTAACATTTATCACATTTTCAGTGCCCACAACAACCTCCTGCTGCTTCATGCCTATATACCTGAATATCAGCGTATTTCCAGATGCAGCAGAAATAGAATATCTCCCTTCTGCATCAGAAATGGCTCCGGTGGTAGAGCCGAGAACCTGAACGGTAGCTCCGGTAATTGGGAGACCATCCGTTTTGTCTTTGATAACACCTGTGATAGTCTTTTGCTGTCCAAAAGCAGAAAAACTCAAAAGACAGGTAATCAAGCTTGTCAAAAGTAGTTTTCTCATTTTTTAAGAGTTTGGGTTAGTAATAATTCCTGGTGTATATCTTTAATGACCATTATAGATACAAATACCCTATTTCACACACAGAAATAAAGCATCTTTTTCCATTCTCGTATCTAAGATATGAAAAACACTTTACATGAAATATATCTATCATCCATTTGGATAATGAATTTTAGATTTTTTAACAGCATAATCAATATTCACAAGAGTCTGACAATCTCAGATCAGCATTATCTATCTGCCTAATATTCTGAGGTAAGACTTCTTAGTGTGTCGACATTATTAAACAAATTTCCGTATGATTCCAGCCTCTAAAACCAGTGGACTATTTCTTATTGCCCTTTCCTAAACATTTCTTTCACAAAGATGAGTTTCTCTTCAAAATTGCTCAGTAGTACAGGATCTGTTATCCCCTTCTGATCGTTGAAATTTTCATTGAAAAGGGGTAATGAAAAAGTTGTGATGACTTTTGTGCCCTGGAAGGTAAAACGTTTCTCAGCAATTTCGAGGACAGATGCGCCTCCCCTTTTTCCTGTAGAGGCAGCAAGAAGAAACATGGGTTTCTCACCCAGAACACTTCTTCCCTTTATCCTTGACATCCAGTCATAAATATTTTTAAAAGCAGCAGAATATGCGCCGTTATGCTCAGCAAGTGACAGTACAAGAAGGTCGGATTTATCAATAAGTGAAGCCAGTGATCTGGCCTTATCTGGTATCCCATTATTCTCCTCTCTGTCACTGCTGTAAATAGGCATTTCATAATCATTGAGATCAATCATTTCAGTCTCCTCATCTGAAAAATAGGTAAGTGTAAAATTTACAAGTCTTCTGTTTATCGATTTGGAGCTATTACTTCCGGCAAAACCCAGGATCTTCATTTTTGTATTGTTTATTAGTATAAGAACAATAAGAGAGTCTGATT
>QKCK01000353.1 GCA_003245695.1 Bacteroidota bacterium
GGATTCAGGAGGCTATCAGAGAGGATGCCCATCTCCTTTTTGGCTTCGCTGGAAAAGATGAGCGAGAACTCTTCAGACTGTTGATAAGTGTCTCAGGAATAGGCCCAAATACTGCCAGAGAGATGCTTTCCTCTCTCTCGCCTGCCTCACTTGGTAATGCCATTGCCGAAGGTGATGGTAATACTCTTAAGAATATCAAGGGGATAGGGCTGAAAACTGCTCAGCGGGTAGTGGTTGATCTGAAGGATAAAGTCTGGAAACAGTCTGCTCATGGTGAAATAGTTGCCTTCTCAGACAATACAGCACGCGATGAGGCGTTATCTGCTTTAGTGATGCTTGGTTTCGCAAAAGCAAGCGCCACCAAAGTGATAGATAAGCTTATTAAAGAAGAGAGGGGCATGTCAGTAGAGGAACTGGTGCGGCAGGCCCTGAGACTACTATAAACTTCCTGGCCGGATTGCATTCGTCTTTAAGATATAAAAAATGGATATTTTGCCTGGGTTTGACATTAACCCTGATGGCAAATAATGCTTTTGCCCAACGTACATCCGAAACCCCGTTGAAGCTGAATAATGATCCCCTGCAACCATGGGACAGAACCTCTTCATCACCTCTGTATCTGTATAATCCCGCCACCATAAAGACAACTGTTACGTTTGATGCTCAGAATAATCAGTATGTTATTTACCAGAGGATAGGGGATCTCGATTACAGGCCCCCTGTATATTTGTCTCCTGAAGAGTATCGGAAATACGAGTTTAACAATGCAATGCGCGAATACTGGGATGCAAGTCTTCATGGCGACGCTACCGGATTCAAATCATCACTCATACCTCAGCTTGAGGTAGGGGGTGAGACATTTGATAAAGTCTTCGGAAGTAATATTATTAACATCGTTCCCCAGGGATCAGCCGAACTGATCTTCGGAATGAATATTTCACATACTGATAACCCTTCGCTCTCTGAGCGGCTAAGAACTGTCCCTACCTTTGACTTTAAGGAAAAGATACAAATGAACATTACCGGTAATATTGGTGACAAAATGAAAATTGGCATCAACTACAATACCGATGCAATGTTCGACTTTGAAAACCAGACAAAACTTGAGTATTCAGGTAAGGAGGATGAAATAATCAAAAAGATAGAGGCAGGTAATGTAACTCTTCCCCTTAATGGCACTCTTATTACAGGCAGTTATAGTCTTTTCGGACTAAAGTCAGAACTTCAGTTTGGCAAGATGAATATCACAACAATCTTCTCACAACAGAAAGGAGAGTCATCAACCATTACTCTTGAAGGAGGAGCTCAGTCAACTGAGTTTGAGCTGTCAGCTGATGAATACGAATCCAACAAGCACTTCTTCCTGTCGCAGTTCTTTAAGGATAACTATGACAAAGCATTGAATAATCTACCGGCCATCTCCAGCGGAGTGAATATCGTTCGAATAGAGGTGTGGGTTACCAATAAAACCGGAGTATTTGTTGAAGGCAGCAACAGGAATATTGTTGCTTTCATGGACCTGGCTGAAAACAACGGGAATATTTATAATACTATTCCTGAGTTTCAGGCATCAGGAGCCATGGGTGAGCCTCCTTCAAACAGTACTAATGGTATGTATGATCAGATGCTTTCAACCTATTCGGGGATACGAAACATAGATGATGTGACAGATGTCTTCTCCCCGATCTCCGGGTTATTCAAAATCGGGCAGGATTATGAGAAGGTGGAGAATGCACGAAAGCTGAATTCAACAGAATATACAATTAATGAGCAGTTAGGCTATATTTCGCTTAACAGTGCGCTTTATAACGACGAAGTTCTGGCAGTTGCCTTTGAATACACCTATAACGGAGAGCTATTCAAAGTAGGCGAATTTTCTACCGATGGTGTTTCTGCTCCAAATGCCATTATTGTCAAGATGCTTAAAGGAACCAGTTTCAGCCCTAAATACCCTACCTGGCAGCTTATGATGAAAAATATATATTCTCTTGGTTCAGGGAGTATAGAAAGCCAGGATTTTAAGCTCCATGTTCTATATGATGATGATGCCACAGGGAATAAGGTAAACTATCTTCCGAACACTCCTTTAAAAGACAAAATATTGCTTCAGGTCTTGCGCCTCGATAATCTGAATTCACAGCAGGATGTGCAGGCTGATGGTGTTTTTGACTTTATTGAAGGTGTCACCGTTAATGTGGCAAAGGGAAGGATAATTTTCCCGGTGCTTGAACCTTTTGGGCGGTATCTGCTGAAATATATTACTGACCCTGTGCAGATAGATAAATATGTCTTTACAGAGTTATATGACTCAACCAAGACAGTAGCAAAGCAGATAGCGGAAAAGAATAAGTTCTACCTGAAGGGTGAGTATACCTCTGTTATGAGTTCGGAGATAAGCCTGAATGTGGTGAATATCCCTGTAGGATCTGTGAAGGTGACTGCTAATGGTGTTGCTCTTACTGAAAACAGAGATTATACTGTGGACTATAATCTCGGAACAGTGAAGATAATTAATAGTGCAATCCTTGAGTCAAATACCCCGATTACCGTATCGCTTGAGAGTAACCAGTATTTCGGGATGCAAACAAAATCATTGGTAGGGACACACTTTAACTATGCTGTCTCTGATAAACTGAATATTGGAGGAACATTCCTTCACCTCTCCGAGAAACCATATACCACAAAAGTCTCATACGGTGATGATCCTATTTCCAACAGTATTTTTGGTCTTGACCTTTCATACAAATCAAACTCGCAGTTTCTTACAAGTATGGTAGACAAGATACCGTTCATTGAGACATCAGCACCATCATCGATAAACTTTTTTGGTGAGTTTGCCTATCTCGCTCCCGGCCACAGTAAAGCTGTATCAAAATCCGGGATGGTATATATTGATGACTTTGAATCAAGTGAGATACCTCTTGATTTGCGCACATTCAGTGCATGGTCTCTTGCCAGTGTGCCACAGGGGCAAAGTAACCTTTTTCCGGAGGCAAGCTTTACCAGAAACCTTAACTCAGGGATGAACCGTGCCCGCCTGGCCTGGTATGTTATAGATCCTCTTTTCCTTGAAAATGGCACTGCCACCCCTGATCATATACGAAAGGATCCTGATACACAGTCGAGCAATTATGTAAGACAGGTATATGAGACTGAAATATTTCCGAATGCTCAGTCTTCAACCGGAATACCGCCTCTGATATCTGTATTGAACCTTGCTTTTTATCCTGATGAGAGAGGCCCTTATAACTTTGATACCTCTCCTACATCTTTCTCTTCAGGTATCAGTGCTGATGGCTCTCTCAATCAGCCTGATTCCCGCTGGGGAGGAGTTATGAGGGAGTTGCTGACAAATGATTTCGAATCTGCCAATATACAGTATCTTAAATTCTGGATGATGGATCCTTTTGATGAGAATACTGATCATAATGGCGGTACATTATATATTGACTTTGGCGATATCTCAGAAGATATACTTCGTGATTCAAAAAAGCAATTCGAGAATGGCCTTCCAACATCTGCGGATCTCATTAACATTGATACAACAGTATGGGGGCGAGTGCCTACAGTTCAGTCAGTTGTGCATGCCTTTGACAGCGATGCAGAGTCAAGGAAATACCAGGATGTAGGCCTTGATGGACTGGGTGATGAGGATGAGGCCTCTTTCTTTGACGACTATCTCAAAGCCGTTGGGCTTATCGTCAGCCCCGAGGTGCTCGATCAGATAGCAAAAGACCCGTCAAATGACGACTTTCACTATTTCAGGGGATCTGATTATGATGCACAGGAACTGGGTATCCTTGACAGGTACAAAAAGTATAACGGGACAGATGGTAATTCACCCACTGATGAAATGTCGGATGAGTCTTATTCCACAACCGGAACCTCTCTCCCTGATGGAGAAGATGTGAACCTTGATAATACCATGAATGAGA
>QKCK01000034.1 GCA_003245695.1 Bacteroidota bacterium
GAACCATCATCATCGGTTTAAGCCTGTTTGCATTTAATTCATACCTGTATATTATCGGGAACTCATTTGCCTTCTTCCTGAGTCTCATGGTTATTGGAGGAATTGCAATAGGCGTATTCAAAACCGGTGCCCTGGCTCTTATCGGAGATATCTCCAGATCTATTACCGAGCATACATCAACAATGAATACAGTTGAGGGATTTTTTGCCGTCGGTGCAATAATAGGGCCATTTCTTGTTACCCGTTTTATTTCAAACGGGGTGGAGTGGAAATGGCTTTATGTTGTGGCCGGGACCCTCTGTGTGATCCTGATAATCATCTCGTCACTGGTAAAGTATCCTGAAACTGTAAAGACGGTGGAAGACCCTGTCAATCTTAAAGCTACGATGACAATGATGAAAGACCCGTTTGTCATTGCCTTTTCAGTCATGGCGTTTCTTTATGTAGCGGTTGAATGCTCCATTTATGTCTGGATGCCAACCCTCCTCGACGGATATGACGGCAGCACCGTCCTTATCGCCACCTATTCACTATCAATATTTTTCATCCTCCGGGCCGCCGGCAGATTCATGGGAGCCTGGGTTCTGTCAAGATTTAACTGGACCATCGTGTTGTCAGTTCTCTGTTTCCTGATAATGGCTTGCTTCATAGCAAGCGTCACCGGGGGTGTTGGTGTAGCTGTTGTCCTGCTTCCCCTCTCAGGCCTGTTTATGTCTGTTATTTATCCGACTATTAATTCCAAGGGGATTAGCTGCCTGCCAAAAGCCAAACACGGGTCAATAGCAGGTATACTACTGTTTTTTACTGCTGCCGGGGCTGCCCTGGGACCCCTGGCAATGGGAGCTGTAAGTGATGCCTTCGGCCATGATCTGAAATATGGCTTTATACTGGCAACAGTCTTTTCAGGGCTGCTGTTCCTGGGCACAATCCTAAACCTCGTGTTTAATCCTACAAAACAAAGATTCTCGCAGCTTGATCAAACCGAGTACCAGCCTGTCGATGAACAAAAAGTATAAAAGGAAGACTACTGAACATTAACAACCGATAGTATCAAATCTCTTGAGCAAATGATTTAACCCAAGAATACGAAACAAACACTAACCTACTAAAAACCACATGCCTATGAAAAAGAATCTGATTTATTTCTGGAATATTCGATTGAATATTAATTGATTGTGTAATAGAGAGAATCATTTAATACTCGTAATTGTTAAACCATAAAATAATCTCCTTATGAACTTGAAACTAAGAAAAAAGTTGTTGTGGATGAGCTTTGTTGCCAGCATATTGCTTGCAGGGCCTTGTCTCCATGCTGCCAGCAACGATATTCTGCAGACTGGTCCGGTGACCATTACTGTATCCGATGCAGACGGCCCATTAATTGGAGCTACAGTGGCCATAAAAGGCTCGACCCAGGGTGAACTCTCAGACGCCAACGGTATTGTTAAGTTTGACAGGATATCTCCTGATGCAACACTGGTGATTTCATATGTCGGTTACCAGACACAGGAAATAGCCGTTGGTGGCAGGACCTCCATCAATGTTGTTCTCCTCCAGACTGACCAGATGATGGATGAACTGGTGGTTGTCGGATACGGCACTCAGAGCCGTGGATCACAGACAAGTGCCATTGCAGACATCAAGACTGAAGACATAGTGTCAACAAAACAGGTTGACCTTGTAACATCATTACAGGGAAAGATCCCCGGGTTGCTGATACGGCAGAGTGGAGGTACCGCAGGTAGGTTCCTCTCCAATATCAGTATGCGCGGATACGGCACCCCGATAGTTGTAATAGACGGTATTGTACGTAGTGAACCGTATGTTAACTCAACCGGCTATGGAGTATCAACCGACCTGGCATTGGCTCAGCTGAACCCCAATGATATTGAAAGTATCACCGTGCTCAAGGACGCCTCGGCCTCTATTTACGGTCTGGGTGCTGGAAACGGCGTCATTCTGGTGACTACCAAGAAGGGACAGAGTATCAAACCGACAATTAACTACTCCAATACCTTCTCATTCGGTTCCCCGAAGATGCCGAAAAGCATGAGCATGGTTGACCTGATGACTATTGATAACGAAATGGCTGATAATGCTCATTATCCACACAAATGGACAGATGAGGAAATAGAGGAGTACCGTAACGGAACCAAGACAGGTTTCAACTGGTGGGATCTGATGATGAAAGACTACGCATTCTCCCAGAACCATAACATGTCAATAAGAGGCGGTTCCGACAGGGTACAGTACTTTGTGAGCGGTAGCCTGAATGACGAAGGCAGCATTTATGATGTTGACAACTTCACATATAACCGTTATACCCTGCGTGGCAACTTCACTGCAAAACTTACCGATAACCTTACAATGGATTATCAGACATCCATAAGAACCACCAAGACACAGAACCCGTACACTACCGAGTATTTTGGTGATGCTTCTGAGATGCTGTTCAACTATATTGCCTATGCAGACCGTACTGTAAGTGCTACCACTCTTGCCAATCCAAATCATTATACATACCAGGGTGACGCTCCATCATATAACCCGATGGCAATGAGCGACCACGACCTGAACTACACTGACAAAAGAGGCAGGCTGATCACAAATAACATCAACCTCAAGTACGAGGCTCCCTTCCTGAAGGGTCTTACCATGCAAGTCACAGGCGCCTACGACTTTAATTATAACGGCACCTACAATAAAGAGACGAAATATCCTCTTTATGATTACTATACCGATACCGAGGTTGGGACCGGGGGCACCCGTAACTACTATGGAGAGACAACCACGGAGATTGAACGGTATTATGCAAGATATCAGGCGAACTATGACCTGAGAAAGGAAAAGCACCATGTAGCCGCTATGGTTGCTGCCGAAGCTACCCAGACCAATACCCGCAATCTTGGATCTTCGCGGGAGTTTGGAGATTTCTATACCCACAGTACTGTATCAAGTGGTATAGGGAGCACGTCGGTAGCCACAGGAACCCGTTATGAAACAGCAACGGCAGGTTATCTGGGCCGACTGAATTACGACTTTGACGGTAAGTACCTGGTTGAGGTGATGGGACGTTATGATGGTACCTATATCTATGCCCCGGGCTATCGTTGGGGCTTCTTCCCCTCTTATTCATTAGGCTGGCGTATCTCTGAGGAGTCATTTATCAAGGATAACGCCAAATGGATAAATAACCTGAAAATAAGGTGGTCAGACGGAAAGACCGGTCTTACCCAGGGTGACCCTTATGCTTACCTGAGCGGATATTCAGTGGATGGTTCGTATATTTTTGAAACAGGCAATGCTATTGACGGTTATGTGAACAGCGAGATTGCCAACACACTGCTTTCATGGGCAGACATACGGATGCTTGACCTGGGAGTCGACTGGGATTTCTTTGACGGCCTGTTCGGCGGTTCATTTGATGTTTTCTCAAGGAAAACAACGGGTATTGCCGGCACCAGTTCCGGTTCAACACCGACAATCCTCGGTGTCACCGTCCCTTCAATAAACGTAGACTCCCAGCAGGATATAGGTCTTGATGTTATTCTTACTCACCGCAATAAAATAGGTGACTTAAGCTATCATATTACTGCTACCGGAACTTTCTCCCGTACAAAGAGGCTGCATGTTGAGAGCCAGGCAACATCGCTCTGGCCGTCTCATGCTATCTACTACGGCACCGGTGTCGCTTTATTCAACGCCGGGAGCAGCCAGGACCGCTGGGCCAATTACCGTGCACTGTGGTATTACAAACTGGCAGGCGGTCAGTTCCAGAACTGGGATGATATAAATGCTTCAAACATTAAATACGACGCCTCTTATGGAATGCAATCCACTATGCCGGGGCAGTATAAAATCAATGATATAAACGGTGACGGTTATATCACTGGTGCTGACATACGTTACAAATGGGGTGAGTCT
>QKCK01000189.1 GCA_003245695.1 Bacteroidota bacterium
GAGCTGAAAACAGCAACCATCGATATAGCAAAAAATGTATGGAATAAATATTTCGCACCGGTATTTGGCGTTAATGACTCACCATTACTGGCAATCTATTCTCATATGATTGAAAATCCGCTCTATCTTGCAAACTATTCATATGGACAGATAATCGAATTTCAGCTGGAAGAATACCTTAAAGGCAAGGGCTTTGCTAAGGAGATAGATCGTATCTATATGCAGGGGCGCCTTACCCCACAATACTGGATGCAGCTTGCTACCGGAGAGAAACTGTCGGCACAGCCAATACTTAATTCACTCGAAACCGCAATTGCTAATAATTAATTGAATTGCCAATACTTAAAAGAGCCGGTTATGCCGGCTCTTTTTTTTGAAAAAATTTAAATAACTATTGACTTTAGTAAAAATGTATTATATCTTTGTGATATCATAATAATATCAAAATGTCATGAAAGAAGAAAAAAGTTTTAAACCTTTATCAGGGTATCTTTTCCTGCTTGTTGTATTAATAATGACTGGAGCAACAATAATGGCTTTTATTGGTGAGATGTTTATCACAGGAGCCATTTTGATTCCGGTGACAATTATAACCATGATAGGCTTTACCGTGGTTGACCCTAATGAATCATGTGTTATGGTTCTTTTTGGTGCATATAAAGGAACGGTTAAGGTCAATGGTTTCTATTGGGTAAATCCTTTTTACAGCAAAAAAAAGATATCGTTACGTGCACGTAACTTTGACAGTGAGCCTATAAAGGTTAATGATAAGAACGGTAATCCAATAAAGATCGGTCTGGTACTTGTCTGGAAGGTAGAGAATACTTATAAGGCGGCCTTTGATGTAGATAACTATGAGCATTTTGTTCTTGTGCAGAGTGATGCTGCATTGCGTAAGCTGGCTGGATTGTACCCTTATGATAATTTTGAGGGGCATGAGCAGGAGTTAACCCTCAGAAGTGGAGGTGAGGAGGTTAATGATGAGTTGGAGCGTGAGATACGTGAACGTCTTTATATTGCTGGCATAAACGTAATAGAGGCCAGGATCAATTATATAGCATATGCAGAGGAGATTGCCGGAGCTATGTTGCGCAGGCAGCAGGCAGCAGCTGTAGTGGCCGCCAGGTACAAAATTGTTGAAGGGGCAGTTTCAATGGTTGAGATGGCGCTTGAACAGCTGTCAGAGAAAAATATTATTGCACTTGATGAAGAGAAGAAGGCAGCCATGGTAAGTAACCTTATGGTGGTTCTTTGTGGTGACAAAGATCCTAATCCTATAATTAATGCAGGAACCCTGCACCAATAGTTATGGCATCGAAGAAATCCTTTATTATCAGAATTGACCCGGAGAAGCTATCGGCTATTGAGAAGTGGGCAGCAGATGAGTTCCGCAGCACCAATGGTCAGATTGAGTGGATTCTTGATCAGGCTCTTCGTAAGGCAGGTCGGCTGAAGACTAAAAAGGATGATGAAAACCAAATAAGAAAGGATGATGGAAAAGCCTAACATAAAATATATATGCCCAAAATGCGGTAGCCGTGAATACTCTGTCTCTGAAATCAGGGTTTCTGGTTCAGTAGCATCACAGATTACCAACTTCGGACACAAACGGTTTACCACCGTTACCTGTTCAAGATGTTGTTATACCGATTTATATAAGGTATCTATGAAAAAACTTTCTGAAGTTTTCGTCTTTCAGTCGCAGAGATAGCCTATAGATTGGATAGATATATTGAACAGCAGGCAGTAATGCCTGCTGTTTCTGTTCGGAGCCTGTTTGTCCCCATATGGATCGGGTTGAATCCTTTCTCAATTGCCAGTTCGATTTCAGGGCCGGTAAAGTCTCCTTCAGGGCCAATGAGAATAAGATAATTCTCTTTTGGCTTAACGGCTTCACTGATTGAAACTCTTTTGATTTCAGTGTTGCAATGGGCTATCAGTTTATTATAGGAATGTTGTCTGGAAACGAATGTTGAAAACCCTTCAGGTTGATTTAATAGCGGGTGTGAGTATTTAAGCGACTGTTTCATTGCTGAGACAACGATTCTCATCAATCTCTCGCGTCTGATGTTTGTTTTCTCACTCCTCTCACAGATTATTGGCGTTATTTCATCAACACCTATTTCAACAGACTTTTCAATGAGCCATTCTAATCTATCGCTGTTTTTCAAGGGTGAGACAGCCAGATGCAGGTGATAGGGTTTAATATCTGAATCTATCCTTGATGATATAATCTGAGCCTGCATTTTCTTAGGATCAGCGTTTGAAATCACACCTTCATACAAGTTCCCATATCCGTCAGTAAATGTGATGCTGTCACCTGTGCGTAAGCGTAGGACCTTTATGCCATGTTGTGATTCTTCTGAATCAAAAAACGCATAACCGTTTGAAATATCTGAGGTATAAAAAAGCTGCATAAAAAAATTTTTTACAAATTTATCGAAAATTATACTACACAAAACTCCACAGGATGAGGATTGGAATTTTATCAGACACACATGGTTGGTTAGATGCTGCTGTATATGAGCATTTTACTGATTGTGATGAAATATGGCATGCTGGTGATATTGGCTCAGTTGATGTGCTTTACGAACTGGAGACATTTAAGCCTTTGAGGGCTGTTTATGGTAATTGCGATGGACATGAAATACGGATAGCAACAAAGGAGCATCTCTGTTTCATGGCAGGGGACAAGAAGGTAATGTTGATACACATAGGTGGTTATCCCGGAAGATATGATCATAGGGCAATTGAGCTTATAAACCTCGAGAAGCCTGATATTTTTGTATGTGGTCACTCACACATTACAAAAGTTATCTATGATAAAAAGTTTGGAATGCTGTGCATAAATCCAGGTTCTGCTGGTCATACCGGAATTCATAAGGTAATGACCATGCTTAAACTGACAATAAATGGCAGCGAGCTTTCTGATATGGAGGTTATAGAATTTGGTTCCCGGGGCAGGTAGGTATTACTCCTCACCATAGTCACCTTCCATCCTTCTTAGGAAACGGCTAAGCCTGTCAGGCAAACCAACCATATATTTATATGGAACCCTGCCTGATGCATTTGGATCTTTCTTCGCACTTTCCTTAAGATTATTTAGAAGATCAACATAAGTTCTGTTTGATGAGAGGCTCATCATAACTCCAGGGAAATATGAGAACCAGTACCACGTGCCGTCATTAGCTTTAAGATATATGTCAAGAAGATCTCCGGATCGTTTACGTTGAATTTCAATATATCCGTCTACGTAGATATTCATTGGCTGAGGGCCAATGAATCCAATACCTATTTTGCCTTTTGATACAAATGACATTGTTGCCGGATTCCATACCATTGTAACGTCATTCAGGAATATCTGGTAGTTAAACTCCTTAGGCATGGTTCTTACACTACCATAAAGCTGCAGGTCCTCTGAGATGTCATTTGCCGCCTGGTCACCAATAATATCTCGCAATGCCTTTTTGTAGAATTCCGTTGAAAGATTTACGCTCTTAAGTGTAGGAATCATCTTAATATCATCTGCCATCATCTTCAATGCTTCCGGACTGAAGTAGAAGGTGAATCCCATAAGCGCTTTCACTGACAGGGAGGTTGAGTCAGTATTATGAATTACCATCCCTGCACTTGCCATCTTAAAATGGTTGTAGTTTGCTCCGAAGTCGACCTTTCCTTCACCTGAGAGAATGCAATAGTTATTGTCAAAGCTCACCATGTTTCCAGGCAGACTAAGGTCAGAGAGTTTTGTTAATGAAGCAATACGATACTTTCCTGCTCCCTTATCATAGAAGAGATACCCATTGGCATCGACTATGAGATTATCACTCCATGATCTTCTTTCTGAGAGAAAAGTGGGGTATATACCTGCTGAGTCAAGTGATACCTCCGAACCTGAGAATACCAGATTGTCATTTATGTCTCTGGGTTTTTCGCCCACTGGTATAAGAATATTCTCCGGATCAATTATAGCACTGAACTTAAGTGGCGAAGAGTTTATCTTACCGCAGTTTGTTACTATACCAGCAGATCCGGTGAATTTAAGATGTTCACGTGCAGAACGAAGTGCCACGTCACCTGAAAAAGTAAATGCCGGACTGAGCTTAAATGCCTGTGATACAGGTATGTATCCCTGGGCACTGGTTGCCATGGTGTCAACCTTTATTTCAGGGAATGATATCACCTGTGAAGTGCCTTCAGCATCAATATAGTCATACAGGCCGCTGGCAGTGTAGTCAGCACTGCTTTCAATTGTTACTGCTGCTGTATGAATAATATGCCTGTTATTTATTGCTATAAACGAGTTCTCTGATTTTTTGATTTTTGCTCCCTTGGATATAATCAGGGTGCCTTCTCCCGGTTGTATCAATGCATCAGCAACCCTGACATAATTTACATGATCGATCTTCATGTACTCATCCTTGAGATAATATGTTCCACGTCCCGAAGCAAAACTGACAGTGTCTTTCATGTTATTTGTAGAGAAGTAAGTTGGCTTCTCAAGCTCCGTAAATGGAACTTTTATCAGCTCATCAGCAGGCATGAGAGTTGTTGACTGCCTTCCCTGCTGCCACATACTTAATGTCTTTGCCTGCATGTCATAATCAAAATTGGTCATCTTGCAGATGTATTCTATCTCAGGTAAGACTACCAGTGATGAGTCAGTATTGAGTCCGAAGGTGGTATGCTGGCTGGAGAAATCCACATGGCTATTGGCATTTGTTGCAACAAAACCATAGCCGTATCCTTGCAAGGCTTTAAGGTAGTAATCAGAAGTATCAGCATCAATATTCATGCTTCTGAAGCTGAAAGTATTGGATGTAATCCTTGAATCTGTCATATTTATTACGCCATCGCCTCTCATTCCTGATGGGTGTAGCATTAGTTCCCCATCCATTGTTGTTCCGTTGGCATACATGTTAAACTCTTTTCCCTTTCTGTTTTTTGCATACCATTGGTCACTTTTTGTGAGCCATCTGATGGCAACATCTGTAGAAACAAGTTCAGGGAAACGACCGCTGTTGTCTTTTAACATATTGAAACTCATTGCCTTGGTTGTCATAGAGTCAGGAAAGAATCTGAAGGTGTCTGCAACTGCCACAGAGGTGAGATGATTAAGTTTGCCACTCGATATCAAACCCTTATTACTCATACTCAGATAATCAAAAACCTGCCCCTTTGCTGAATAGACTGGTAATCCTTCCTCAGGTACAACCATGGCAAACCCGAGGGAGTTGTCAGGTTGTATTGAAAGTGTCTGCCTCATCGGTTCCAATATGCCTCCTCCGATAAACTCACCCGCCAGGGAGATGTCTCTGTTGGTATAGTGATCTATATTGCTGTAAGTAAAGGGATCAACTCTGAAATAAAAATCTTTCTGTGGATAGACATTTTCCAGGCCGGGTATCTTATCATAAAAGATGTATGAGTAGGTTACTGCGTTTATTATAGGATACTGTTTATAGCTCTTCAGACCTGATTTATTCTTAGGGTTATCAATATAGAGTTCAGCAGTACCAAGCTGTATGACATTATTTATCCTTTCGGTGATAGGCCTTCCATAGATGTCCTTTTTATCTGTCTCAACGGCAATTCGTATTGAATCAACTTTTTGCAGCCTTATATAAAAAGTATCATATTTAAATGTGAATTCTTTTCCAAACACTGTGAAGAGGCCAGCCTGTACAACACCGTCGAATGTTATCGATCTGTTTTGCCCTACTACTACTTTTCCCTTGTAAGGGAATATTGCAACTTTCTGTGAGTCACTGAGAGATATTGCCGGCACACCGCTTATAGTCATACGGTAGTTTTTCATGTCTAGTACCGCATTCTGCTCCGTTCCGCTTGTCTCACTGTTAATGGTTATATCATCGTAGTCTTTCTTCTTGGCAAAACAGGCAATATAATCATCCACTTTCTTTTTTACCGTTACATCATTAAATGTACGATCATAGAACAAAAAGCCTGAGTTAGCCAGTTCAATGCACATGGCCGTGGCCTGCTCAACAGGCATCTTTAACCATCTGGCGAACTGATCTACCGGGAAGGTCTCAAAACCATAATATTTTGCAAAGTCTCTTATAAGATATAGTGGGTGAACCTCTTCCAGACGCATTATCCTGAAAAAATTTCTTTCATTATAGAATGATACTGACTCAAACCGGGCCTGGCCTACCGAAGCACTCTTAGGACGAGACATCACCATAAGTGAACTGTTCATATCCCATGTCAGAGTTTCAAAGTACATATCCAGATTGTGGAACGAGTCAAAATACGGGCTTTTAGAAATAGGACTCTGTGTTCTGAACAGATTCATCTCACGTGTGGAAGGAGAATATGAGAAACCCAGGTTTGAATGGTAGATAGAGTCACGGTCGAGATATAATGTTGCAGAAGCTTCATTACTGTTGAGGCTTTTCTGCGATAAGATAAAACTCTTTGACTTTATCTTTACATAAAGAGTGTCATTACGATACAGGCTCAGACTGGCAGGGTAAAAGCTGGATCCGGTACCTCTCACTATCGATCCCTCAAGTGTAAGACCTCCTTCGTAGTCAACATCTTTGTAGAGATCATTTATTATGAATGTCTGTTCAAATGTCTCGAACCTTGGATATGTCGCTGTTTCAGGGCTGGCAATAAAAAGAGCTTTGTCAGTAAGTTTGCCTGCCACTGGCTGCTTGAAATAAAGCGTATGTGTCAGCATTGCTGAATCACAGGTGAAGAAGTTTTTTGTTACATCAATATTAGTCTTGCTGATGGTTGCATTTACACTCTCTCTGTCATATCCGGCCTTCTCCCAGGTCACAATACCATTCTGGCAATCAAGTGTAAATATTTCCGGGAAAAAACTGCCTTTAAAATGAAAAATCTCCATACTGTCGTTGGCAGAATAACATGTGACAGTGGCATCATTAATTGAGACATACATTGAGGTATCACGGACAATCTCCGCCTCACCGCTTTTTACTTTCCACCTGACAGAGCCTGATTCATATATAGTATTATCCCTGGCTATAAGTCCTGTGACTTCAATGTATTTCTCAAGGGTGACAGATGAATAACGGGGGTCAAAGATAGCCTCACTTAAACTGTTAAGCCACATCAAGGTCTTATCCTCAGATTGTTGGGTCCCATTGAATATAAAAAGAGTCTGTAACAGAGTATAAAATGTAGGTGAAGGTCTTAGTTTGCGCTCGCGCATCTGACTGGCAACATTTATTATCCTGTCTTTTAGTATTGGTGAAAAGGCAGTGCTGTCCCATAACTCTTCAAATCGTTTTAAAGCAAATTCCTGGGCCTCAGTAGTGGGCGTACCCATAAATTTGATGAACTCTTCAGAGAAAGCTGAGATATCACCTGAGAACTGATTCTGCACCTGACCTGAAAGATCCCAGGAGAAGATAACTAGTATTGAAAGTATAATGGTGATCTTCTTCATTACTGCCATATTAGTTCTTTACAAAGTGCGCAGCACACCAACCATCTTTAGATATCTTCCTTTTAATTTCCAATCTGAATCGGGAGGCTGCATCTGTAATTACTTTCAGATCGCTTTCATAAAAGCCACTGAGGAATAGTTCTCCGCTGCTTTTTAGAATGTCAGATAATACTGACATGTTGTCAATGAGTATATTACGTGTAATGTTGGCCATGACAAGGTTGTATTTTTCATCTTTTACAGAAGCTATATCTCCTTTTCTGACCTCCAGAATACAGTTATTTGCAGCGGCATTCTCAGTTGTGTTTAAACATGCCCATTCATCGATGTCAACAGCTACTACCTTACAGGCTTTCTTTAACCATGCTAATATTGCAAGGATGCCTGTCCCACAACCCATATCAAGAACATCGAGACCCTCAACGTCTGTCTCCAGAAGCAGGCTTGTCATAAGTGAGGTGGTCTGGTGGTGACCGGTGCCAAATGACATCTTGGGCTCTATAATAATATCGAATTCTGTTCCTTCAGGTTTTTGATGGAAAGGTGCCCTGACCGAACACCTCCCATCTATTATTACCGGATTGAAATTTTTCTCCCATTCACTGTTCCAGTTAACCCGTTCTATTGTGCTGATGTCAAAAGTAGATCCTTTGAAGGCTGGCAGGATAAATAGATCTGATTCCTTAAGTGTCTCTTCAGAATATTTCTCACTGACAATATATGCTTTTATACCGGTGTCAGTTTCCGAAAAGCTTTCAAAGCCTGATTCAGCAAGATATGCCATTGCTATCTCTCTCTTTTCATCGTCAGGAGAAGGTATGTGAAGTGATATTTCTATCCAGTCTGTCTCAACCATCTACAGAGCTTTGATAATATTAATGAATTCGTCCTTTACAAGTGATGCACCACCAATAAGGCCACCATCTACGTCGGGATTGGCAAAAAGCTCATTGGCGTTTGATGCCTTACAGCTTCCTCCGTATAATATTGTTGTGTCATCAGCGCACTCTTTGCCATAGCGTTTCTCAACAAGGCTTCTTATATACTTATGCATCTCCTGTGCCTGATCAGGGGTGGCAGTAACACCTGTCCCTATCGCCCATACAGGTTCATAGGCAATTACAATATTGGCAAAATCTTCCTCGGTAAGTCCGAAGATGCCACTCTCAAGCTGTTTCTTTACTACATCAAAGTGTATCTTCTGTTCTCTCTCTGCAAGAACTTCACCACAGCAGAAGATTACTTTCAACTCATTCCGAAGTGCTTCAATTGTCTTTGATGACAGTAATGAATCATCTTCTTTATAAATAGTACGTCTTTCAGAATGACCAATAATCACATATGAGGCCCCGGTACTCTTGATCATTGTCGCAGAGATCTCTCCTGTGTATGCTCCTGACTTATGATCATTGCAGTTTTGTGCTCCTGAACTAAGGCCTTTGGAGCTGAGGAGTGATGATACCCCCTGCAGATGTATAAAAGGAGTGCATAGTATAACTTCCTTGCCTGATAATGGAGTAGAATGTAACTCGTCATTTATGCTTTTGGCTAAAGAGATACCTTCATTATAATCCATATTCATTTTCCAGTTCCCGGCAACAATTTTCTTTCTCATTTCTGATTGATGTTTTATGTTAATTGATTAGTGTTTTAAATATTTTGGTGCAAAGATCGATATTAAAACTAAAACAGAGAAAATAGTGAACGTAATAATTTCCCTTATTCTGTTGTGGTTTAAAAATGACTGTGCCATCCGCCCCGGATCTTTAAATTTGTCAAAATCAGGAAGAGTGGCTGATGACCACTTTGCAGCAACAACACCATTTCTGATAAGAAGGAAACCGGGGTTTGACCTGATAATAGTTTTTAATGTTGTCTCATCACAATAAAGTAACGATTGCTGACTTATGTTGTTTCCTGCATAATCACCTGATGAAGAGGTGAGGATATGAAATCTGATGCCATTTGAAAGGGCTGTTTCTCCAGCCTCAATGCCATCTTTTAGCTTTTGTTGATTTGACTCCTCTATTTTCTTTGATACTAACAGAAAAGTGTAACCTTCTGATTTTACTATTTCATCTGTCAGGTCAACTCCTTCATTGGTGACAAGCACGAAGTCATGAATGGGAGGAATATATCCCCTGGAGATAAGGAGAGACTTCTGATCAATAAACTTCCATGAGGTGTCATTGGCAGGATAGTCAGCAAGTGTGAATTCCTTCTGAATTCCATCTTTCTCATATATAAAACGAATGTCGTATTTGTCTGAAGCAGCATCTGCTGGAATTGACATTGATGTGAGAAGGTCTGTTCCGGCTTTGTAGGGACGAAAATCAATCACCGGAAGCTGTGTAATATTAAGTATTATAAAAACAAGGAATACAACCAGATTTACTGCAGTCAGAAACAGACCATCTTTCTTCCTCACTGATGCAGAGTTGTCGTTTCTTTTTATAAAAACCAGTATTACAAATACCACAATAATAATGTTCTTTATAAAGGTCTGCCAGTTTGTGAGATGGACAGCATCGCCGAAACAGCCGCAATCTGATACTGGATTATTTATTGCCAGTATCAGGGTTAGTGGTGTGAAAAATGCCATGAAGAGCGAGACTAACCATGCCGACAGACGGTTAAACGATCCTGACAGCAACATAATGCCAGCAAGAAACTCAACAGTACAGAGAATGATAGCTAATGGCAATGAAAGCGGGTCAAAGAATTTCATCCCGAAAGCAGTGAAATATTCTGACAGCTTTATTGCAAACCCAATTGGGTCTACACCTTTCACAAAGCCTGAGAAAACAAACACTAATCCTACTGTTATCCTGCTGATTCTTGTAATGGTTTTCATGATTTCTGGCAGATAGTTAAAAGCTGGGTTGATATTAATTTAGAGGCTTTATGGTCATTCAACAATGTTTTTTTCTTTCAGCTTTTCAATGACCAGAGTAAAAATTTCGTCAGGGCTGAGCATAGCTCCGTCTTTGCTGTTACAATCAATAACCTGAAGCTTATCATCATTCTCAGCAACTGCCAGGTAAGTGTCTCTTACCCTCCGCTGAAATTCCAGTGAACTCTCATGTATATCACGTGATCCCTTCAGATAGGCTCTGTCATCACCTGACCTCTGGCTTGTAAGTTTCTTCTCGGTAAACCTGAATGGTACATCAAGGAATATATTTATATCAGGTTCAGGTATTGCAAAATGGCTGAACTCAAGTCTGAATATCCAGTTCCGCAATCTGAGTGCTTCGCTCTTTTCTTCAATCTTGGCACATTGGTATGCAATGTTTGAGTATGTGTATCTGTCAAGGATAACATAAAAGTTATCATTCAGCCATCCGGAGATTGTCTCAGCAGAATCTTTACGGTCACCTGCATATAACATTGCAACAAGGTATGGATCAACCTGGTCTATCTCTCCAAACTCTCCTCTCAGAAAACGTGCAATAAGTTCTCCAAAATATGGCGCTTCAGTCCTTGGAAAATGAAGATATTTGCATCTGTTACCGTTCGATTCAAACCATCGGGTGAGCTTTGATATCTGAGTGGATTTACCTGCTCCATCCAATCCTTCTATAACAATAAGTTTCATTATACTTCTTTCATTGCAGCAAAAACTGCCTTTTTAACTCAGGTTTTAAAGATAAAAAAAACTATATAACAGGAAGGTTTATAGAGCTGCATTTTATCAATATCTGACTTTCTCCCAGCTTTCATAATCACCTTTCACCAATCTGAATAAAGGGTGAGGGGTATAGCATTCTGATCCGCCGTTCAATTCAAGTTGCCCGGGACATCGTTTGTAAAGTTTCTCCTTCAGCCAGAGGGTCTCATATCTTAACTGACCATCGGTAACATCTATTGCTTCCTTCAATATTACTTTCCCTATCAGCGAGGTGTTGAAATGGTATCCTCTTCTTTCAGCATCTTCTGCTACGACTGAAAGATATGCATCAATCATCTTAACCGGGTCAGTACATGCTCTGAATCTTTTTAACTGAGGATGGTGTTTATAGCCATTGGTCTCACCAAGCAAAACCTTACGCGCCAGCAGTGCCTCACGCCATAGTGCTACAATCCCCTTTGCATCAAGGTATCTTGGATGAACTGACCAAATCCTCATCTGTTATCGTTTATGATGGGCCATCTCATGAGGTAGCTCAAGAGATAATTCCACAAGCCCTGCAACCTTACTCTCACTGTACCATGGAGTCTGATATATGAGTTTCTTTTTACCCTCTTTCTCAATAGTATATACATTTGTTGAGCCAGTGATTATCATCTCTGTTATCTGACTCCATGATTCCGGTTTGTGGCACTCCTTCAGATTCGATCCAATGAGTGATAATCCGCCATATTTTTTAAAGGTTTCAGCTGATCGGTCATTCATATATAATATATTTCCATCCGTATCAGAGACGGTTATGGCAATGTTTATCCCTTTACTCCAGTCTTTGTCGTTCATGATCTGTCTATATTTACTTATCCTGCTCCATGTATACATTCATGAAGCAATTCCTGCAATCAAATTCAAGCCTTAATCTGACCTTATCGTCAACCAGGAAAAGGGTTGAGCTGTTTTCTGTTTTGTCACCTTTTGTTTTGGTGCATTGTCCCAGATGATACTTTATGCAATATTTTGTAGTCATTACTCTTTTCCCTTTAGTATCTGCTGAAGACTCTACTGCAGCCTCACCTGCTTCAACCCCGCTTTCTTCATAGAATCTTTTTGCAACAGCATTACTTATGTTGGCTTCAAAGCCTGCTGTTTTATAGGGATATTGAACTCTTCTTGCAGAGAATACCTGGGCGTTGTGTTCCGGCTCTTCAAGTTTTGTCCTCAGACTTTCAAGAAGCTCTCTCCTGATATTATTCAAAAAAGAAGGCGTGAAGAAGAACTTTTCACATCCACCAGTATCAACTTCGATGACATCAAAAGGAGTATTGCCTGATTTTGCCATTTGCTTTTTAATCATTTCATAAGATCTCTCACAACTATTTGCTGTTGAGAAAGAGGTATTGAAGGCCATTTCACTGATTACATCAGTTTCGGAGATAGCCCTGGCAATAATACAATTGTCTTTTATGCTGAGTGCGATTTTTACGTTCAATTTCCGGATGGCTGATTCTGCAATCATCTGCTTATGAAAGATATGATCGTAGTTTCTGTAGACCATGGCGCCGGCGAAGATGCCATTCATTGACCCGGGATATATTCTTTTCCCTGAGACCTGGTTGACTTTTAATCCCGCTGACTCTCCTTGTCTGTTGATGAAGACAAGCCCGTCATTATTGGCAAGAGTTTTATCTGTGTCTACCACAAACCAATCATGCCCTGTTTCTGTAACCTTGCCAATATCTTCCCCCATAGACTTTGGCGTGTCATGAGAGACGATATCTTTCTTTCTTCCATGGAGGAAATAATCAGTTGGTCCTCTGCTGAAGCTCCTGGCAGGGTCAGGACTGAAGTCAAGGATTACTCTGCCTGCTGAAGCTTTCCTGTAGGAGCTGTTTCCCTCAATTACTGCATCAAGCTTTGAGCGGTAAAAGGCCGTAATGTTTTTAACATATGTCATATCCTTCAGCCGTCCTTCTATCTTTAGTGAGTCAGCTCCGGCATCAGCAATCTCTTTTATATAATCTGACAAATTAAGGTCTTTGAGTGACAGCAGATGTTTTCCTGTAATGATCTTTTTTCCGGTTGTATCAATGAGATTGTATCTCTTTCTGCATGGCTGGGCACAGGCACCACGGTTGGCACTTCGACCTCCGATTGCATAGCTCAGATAACATTGACCGCTTAGGGAGACACACAGGGAGCCATGAACAAAACACTCAATCTGTGAGGTGATATTCCTTCGCACCTCTGTTATCTGGGTAATTGTCAGTTCTCTGGCCAGTACAATTCGATTAAATCCGGTTTTATCCAGGAACTTAATCTTTTCCAGGTCATAGTTGTTTGTCTGGGTACTGGCATGGAGAGGTATCGGGGGCAGATCCATCAGCACAAAAGCCATGTCTTGTACAATAAGTGCATCTATGCCTGCATCTGACAGGCGATAGGTCATTTTACGCGCCTCCTCCAGCTCATTGTCAAAGAGTATAGTATTCAGCGTCACATAGACTTTTGCCCCGAAGATATGAGCATAGCGGGCAAGCTTCTCCAGGTCAGTTATGCTATTTGAGGCAGCCTCACGTGCTCCGAATGCAGGTCCTCCGATATAAACAGCATCAGCCCCCGCATTTATGGCAGCCATTCCGCACTCAAGATCTTTTGCCGGCGACAGCAACTCTATTGGCCTTGCAATTGTCATGGCGCAAAGATAATCCTTTTTATTCTCTGCCTGTGTTGATTAATCTTCACTCTGAACGCTATTATTTCTATATTAGTCATTAAATACATATGTCATGATGATCAATGTAAGAGGCACATTGTTAGATCTTTCCAGGCCAAAGGTAATGGGGATTATTAACGTTACTGATGATTCGTTTTATAGTCAAAGCCGTTATAAAGGTGAGTCGGCTGTTGCTGCAGCAGCAGAACGGATGCTGGAACATGGTGCTGATATTATTGACGTTGGAGGTTGTTCTACCCGACCCGGGACAAAACCAGTTGAATCAGGTGACGAGCTTACTAATGTTGAAATGGCTGTAAAAGTAATACGCAGACTATTCCCTGAAGCCCTTATCTCAGTTGATACATTCAGGTCATGCGTCGCGGAAGCAGCTATCTCAGGATGCGGTGCTGACATCATTAACGACATCTCCGGGGGAGAGATGGATTCTGATATGTTTCAATTAGTGACAAGACTGAATGTGCCTTATATAATGATGCATATGCAGGGAACACCATTGACAATGCAGGATAACCCTCTCTATGATGATGTTGTAGCTGATATTCTGCTTTGGTTTGCAAAACGAATAACATCTCTCAGGCAAGGCGGCGTTAAAGATATCATCCTTGATCCGGGGTTTGGCTTTGGCAAGACCCAAAACCATAACTTTGAGATGCTCAGACGTTTTGAGGAATTTCATATTGCAGGATTACCTCTTCTGG
>QKCK01000357.1 GCA_003245695.1 Bacteroidota bacterium
TATTATCTTTTTACGTACCGACACAAATCAGGAAAACTATTTTCCACCTAAACATCCTGTACGTAAGGCTGCAGCCGTTATCAATTCGAAATTCGGGGGCTCTCAGACAATCTCTGTAATGATAAGTGGTGACATAAAAGATCCGGTTGTGATGAAAGGCATAGATGACCTGACAAAACATATTGAGACACTTGATGGTGTAGGTCATGTCTTTTCCATTTCAGATGTGGTACGAGAGATGAGTAAAGCATTATTCGATAAGGATGAAGAAGGATATGACATGATACCTGACAGCTATGAAGCTATCGCACAAATGTTTGAGTTATACAACATGAGTGGTAATCCGGATGATTTCAGCCAGCTGATGAATTTTGAGAATGACAGGGCACATCTTCTTGTAAGGTTGTCACAGCCTGACAACGAGGTGGTTAAGAGAGTCAGTGGAGACATAAGAGAATATACAAAGAGTTTTCCGGCAAAAGTGACTATAGGAGGATATGCAATTATTATGGCTGACTTTGCACGGAAAATAATCAACGGACAGATACTATCACTTGCTTTTGCTCTAATAATAGTTTTTGTTCTTCTCTCGATAATATTCAAATCGGTGAAAGGTGGCCTGACCGGCTCAATACCACTGGCTGTCTCTATTGTTGTTCAGCTTGGATTTATGGGTCTTACCGGCATAGCACTTGATGCTGCCACTGCTTTGCTTTCATCAATAATGATAGGTGTGGGTGTTGATTTCACCATACAGTTCATGTGGAGATACAACAGTGAGCTGCTCCGCGGATTATCCTATATTGATGCTATAGCCGCAACCTATCGCACAACAGGGAGGAGTATCATCATAAATGGCATGAGTGTGATGGCAGGCTTCTCGGCAACATTCTTTTCAGGCTTCCTTTCGATAAGGTTTTTCGGGTACCTGGTGCTCCTTTCAATAGGATCATGCCTGTTATGTGCCATGATAGTTATTCCGGCATTTCTCCTATGGTTCAGGCCGGCATTTATTGAAGCAGAAATAAGCAGAACAGAAAATAAAAAGAAAAGCGATGAAAAAAATGGTCTTATTATTGGTTATGATACTGCCGTTTCCGGCAGCATCGGGGCAGCTGCCCGATCCCGTGCAACTGATGGAGAAGAGTCGTGACCTGACAATGACAGGTGCACTGAAGACAAATATGACTCTTACTATCTATGAGAAGAATGGCGCAACACGTGTCAGAAAGATAAGCATGCTCTCAAACACCTTTGGTGGCACAGAAAAGAGGATGATAAAATTTCTTGAACCTGCTGACGTCAGAGGCACAACGTTACTTATTGTTGATAACGATAAGACTCAGGATGATATGTGGATATACCTGCCTGCACTGAAGAAAACACGTCGTATAGTCACTACAGAAAAAGGCAAGAGTTTTATGAGCTCTGAGTTCTCTAACGCTGACATGAGCTCGGCCCCACTCTCCGACTTCAGGATAAATCATTTACCCACCTCAGGAGATAATAATCAATGGGTCATTGAGAGCAAGACAATCAGTGAGGATAAGGCTGATGAATATGGATACACCAGGAAGATCACCTACATTAATAAAAGTGACATGAAGGTTCAAAAGATTGAGTTTTATAACCGGGATAATCTTCTTGCCCGTACGATTGAGATTCTTGCCTCGCAGCCTCTTCAGGGCCGGCAGGGCTATATTATGACTGAGATGTATGCGGTTAATCATATCAATGGACGTAGCTCACGTATTAAGTATGATGAAGTAAATACAACAGATGACATTCCTGACAACACCTTCACTGTAGAGAATATGGTAAGATGATCTTCTATCAGAATGAGGTAAGGAGACTTGTATTTATAACCATTGAAATGCGAACCATAGAAGAAGTAGCTTTTTATTCCATCTTTTTCTTTGTTACCTTTGGCACATATTAACTGCCAATGGAGTTGAATAATACTACTATATGTGCTCCTGCCACCTCGGGCGGAGGAGCTATTGCAATAATAAGGGTATCGGGTGATAAGGCAATAGAGGTATTATGCCGCTACTTCTTTTCACATGGAAAGAGTGTTGATCCCTCTTCACTGAAGGGCTATACCCTGCATCATGGTTCCATAATAGATGGAGATGAGTTTATTGATGATGTTCTTGTTTCAGTTTTCAGGTCACCCCTCTCCTATACCGGCGAAGAGATGGTTGAAATTTCCTGCCACGCCTCTTCGCACATCCAGCAAAGACTTCTCAGGCTACTGATATCCAATGGCATAGCTGCTGCTTCGCCAGGGGAGTTTACAATGAGGGCATTCATGAATGGAAAAATGGATCTTTCGCAGGCAGAGGCAGTGGCTGACATCATTGCTTCGGAGTCAGAAGCGGCACATCGTCTGGCAGCAAATCAACTCAGAGGAGGGTTCTCTGCTGAGATAACAAAACTAAGGAATCAGCTTGTTGAGTTTGCATCGCTGGTGGAGCTGGAGCTTGACTTTAGTGAAGAGGATGTTGAGTTTGCTGACAGAGTATCTATGACAATGAAGATTTCTGAGACAAAAGAATTAGTAGACTCACTTGCATCTTCATTCCGGCTGGGCAATGTAATAAGGAATGGTATACCGGTAGTTATTGCCGGACGTCCAAACGTGGGCAAATCATCACTGCTGAATGCCCTGTTGAAAGAGGAACGGGCAATAGTCTCTGATATACCTGGTACTACACGCGATTACATTGAGGGTGCGGTTCATTTGGGAGGATTATTATACAGGTTCATTGACACAGCCGGATTACGTGAGTCAGGCGATTTTATTGAGGCACTTGGCATTGAGCGCACGTTGAAGAAGATAGATGAGGCAGAAGTCATAATCATTCTGGTTGAAGCGTATGACAGTACGGAATATATTTCAGCCTTTGCCGGATCTGTTATGGAGAAAGCTTCTATAAAAAACAAGAAGGTCATCCTGGTTGCAAATAAGTCTGACCTGCTGCCGGAACAGGATATTTATACTCTGTCAAGGTCATTTGAGGAAGCTGCAGCACTGCCTGTACTCTTTATCTCAGCTACTGCTGGTACCGGGATTGATGAGTTGAAAGAGTTTCTTGTAAAGAGTGTTGACCTCTCCCACCTTGAAACGCCCCAATATATAGTTACGAATGCACGTCATTACCAGGCTCTGACAGCAACATCAGAAGCACTCACTGAGGTTATAAACGGCTTTGAGAATCACATTCCCACTGAATTGGTGGCAATGGATCTGCGTCAGGCCATCTACCATCTGGGTGAGATAACAGGCCAGATAACATCCGATGAGATACTCGGTGAGATATTCAGTAAGTTCTGTATAGGAAAGTGAGTGAGACCTGGCTTTCATGAGCCGACAGGCGAAATGAAAGCCTGAGTCGAACTCATCCCGGCAAGCGGAGCGCAGTCGGGATCAACTGCATCATTGTAAAAGAGCCGACAGGCGAAATGAAAGCCTGAGTCGAACTCATCCCGGCAAGCGGAGCGCAGTCGGGATCTTTTGAAAAACAACTTTTATTAAAACAATCCCATGTATCGCAGATGATGATATCTGTTTTTAATATACATTTGATATGACTGTCAATCATATTTATATGCAAACAAAAAAACTCTTTCCTTTTTTCATTCTAATATTTTCAGCAACAATCTCTTTTGGTCAGATTGATTATGAAAATGGATATTTTATAGATAATAACAATAAGGTAACAGAATGTCTGATAAAAAACGAGGATTGGCTCAATAATCCTGACAGGTTTGACTATAAAGAACAAAGCACAGGTAAATCTAAAGATGCGACAATTGATGATGTCAGGGAGTTTTGTATAATTGGCTCCTCTAAATTTGTAAGAGCCACAGTTTTTATTGACC
>QKCK01000192.1 GCA_003245695.1 Bacteroidota bacterium
GTATTCTTTAACAGCACAGGTAACCCGGGTATGGCAACTGCCGGAAGCGGCGATACTCTTACAGGTATCATTACCTCACTGTTGGCACAGGGGTATCTCCCTGCTGATGCAGCCGTAACAGGTGTCTTCATGCATGGCCTGGCTGGCGACCTGGCCCTGAGTGATGCATCTCCTGAATCACTCATGGCTGGTGACATAATCAGAAACCTGGGGATGGCTTACAAACTGCTTGCATAGAAACCATAATAGTTATATTTGTACAAAGAAAAAACTATGAGTAATAAAACCTTAAAATATCTGTTGACTGCTGCCACCTTATCACTTGTGGCCTGCACTGCTACCAAAACTGTCTCTGACAAAAATATAATTGTCACTCCTCTGGGTGATGAGGTACAGGTAACCGATGCCACACTGGTATATGCCCTGCCTCTCACTGTCTTTGAAATCGATGTGGTTGCGGAACGAACCATTGAGATACCAGGCCCGTATGCACCTTTCGCCTCTGAAATGCTGGGACTAACCAATGTTATCACTTCTGAAGATGAATACTGGTCTATTGTGGATGTTAACCTGAGAACAGTTGAAGAGCTTGATCCATCACAGTTTTATGTCATCCAGGGGACAACTCTTATGCAGACTAATGCACTGTCACTTAAGAGATGCGGACTAATACTTGATATCAATCCTGATATCTATTCCTCAAAGAGTTTCTCACATAGCCAGGGACAGTCAGACTATTCAGGGCTTATCTTTTCTGACCTGGGTGCCAACGAATATGTATCAACAGAATCAGATACTGCCTATAAACTTGTAAAAGCCGATACTACATTTATCAGAATACCATATCTGGTTGAGAAGAAGAAGAAACCGACCCTTGAAGAAGAGGCATCGGCAGCTGCCACAAAACTGCTTGAGCTGAGAGAAGGAAAGCATCTTATACTTACCGGTGAGGCAAATGTCTTTCCGCAAAGCGCTGCAGCAATAGATGAAATTAACAGACTCGACCGTGAATATACCGGACTCTTTGCCGGTAAAACATGGAGTGAACGCAGACACTTCCGCTTCTGGTTTACACCACAACTCTCAATGACAGGAAAGAAAACAGCTGTCTTTAACTTCTCATCATCAGAAGGAGTTAAACAGGCAGACAGCAACAGGGGGGAGCCTGTATATATAGAGATGGTTGCAACAAATAAGACAAAGGATATTAACCTGGTGGTACGCCCTCTCACTTCACAGAAAGAGCTAGCCCTTTCAGACAGAATTTATTACAGAGTGCCTGACGTGGCTGAAATAAGGATATCACAGGGAAACACAGTCCTATGCACCGCACGGAAACTGGTTTATCAGTTTGGCAACACATTGGCACTGCCGGCTAATTTTATTCTGGGAAGGTAAAAAGGAGACTATTTTATTGTTCCGGTAAAAGATGACATAAAATCATTAAAGTTTGTTGTTTGCCACTCTTTACCTGAAAAATATATAAGTATCGGTTCAAACTCCTTGGCTGACCTGAAACCGGGTACCGGAGTAATAAGCTGTGCCTTGTCATTAAGAAACACTACCGTCGGGTAACTCATCTTCGAATTCAAAAGGGCATAAGCCAGCTCATGTGTCTTGCCATATCTTCCGTCATTGACAAACTTCTTGCCCTGGAACATTACCGGCTCTTTTGACTCTGCATTAAACTTAACGGCATAATACTTTTCGTTAAGTATCTTGGCTATAACCGGATCAGTAAACACTTCTGCATCAAGTTTAAGACACCAGTGACACCAGTCAGTATAGGTGTCAATGAATATAGGACGGGGCTCCTTCTTTATCAGTTTTTCAGCCTCTTCAATCGTATACCATTTTACCTTTGATTCAGAACCCCGACTGTTATCCTGGGCGGAAAGCGTAATACTATATATAATTATAGTAAGCAATATTAAAACCCGTTTCATTTTTTCTTCTCCTTTATTTAACCCTCAAAACTAACTGCAAAGCTGGAATATTTTTTCATATAAATAACCAAAAAGTATTAAATGAGTTCATTGAAAGATTTTGATCATAATTCAACAGTGATATTTTTTTATACATTTACAGACCTTTAACCAAAAAATAATATAATGGAAAAAATAAGAAAAACCCTTGCTGATTCAAAAGCTGCAAGATGGACAGCCTTGGGTGTCGTGGCCTTCACAATGCTATGTGGCTATTATCTTACAGATGTGATGGCACCGTTAAAAACTATGCTTGAACAACAACTTTCATGGACGAGCAGTGAGTACGGTAAATTTACCGGTGCATACGGATGGTTCAATGTATTCCTGCTGATGCTTATCATAGGTGGTATTATCCTTGATAAAAAAGGTGTCAGGTTCACAGGTAAAATGGCTACAGTTTTAATGGTTGTTGGAACCGGAATAAAATTCTGGGCACTTTCAACACACTCTTTGGACGGTCAGATTATCCTTGGAATGAAATTGCAGGTATGGGTCGCAGGTATAGGTTATGCAGTTTTTGGAGTAGGAGTAGAAACAGCAGGAATAACAGTTTCAAAGATTATTGTTAAATGGTTTAAAGGAAAGGAGCTTGCTCTGGCTATGGGACTTGAGATGGCAACAGCACGTCTTGGTACAATGCTTGCACTTCAGACCTCTGCTCCATTGGCAAAGGCAATGGGGCATGTTTCAATGCCTGTTCTTCTGGCAATGATACTTCTTTGTATCGGTATGATTGCCTTCTTTATATATTGTGGCATGGACAAGAAACTCGATAACTCTATTGCTGAGTCAAAAGATATGCAACAGGAAGAAGAGGAAAGTTTTAAACTGTCTGATATAGGATTTATTTTAAAAAACAAAGGCTGGTGGTATATCGCTATCCTTTGTGTGCTGTTCTATTCAGCTGTATTTCCATTTCTGAAGTATGCAACTGATTTGATGGTTAATAAATTCGGAATGGATCCTACTACTGCTGGTTTTATTCCTTCGCTGCTTCCTCTGGGAACAATGATTCTCACCCCTACATTCGGCAACCTTTATGACAGAAAAGGAAAAGGAGCAAGTATCATGATCCTTGGAGCCTTACTCATAATTTTTGTACATACAATGTTCTCTGTCCCTGTGCTCGATAAACCATGGATGGCTGTCATTCTGATAATTGTTCTCGGTATCGGCTTCTCTCTTGTGCCATCTGCTATGTGGCCATCAGTTCCAAAAATCATACCGGAGAAACAGCTCGGTACAGCATACGCACTTATTTTCTGGGTGCAGAACTGGGGCCTTATGGGTGTTCCAATGCTTATTGGATGGGTGCTCGATAAATATTGTATTACTGGATCACATATGATTGACGGAATTAATGTTCCATCTTATAATTACAAAATTCCTATGATAATATTTGCCGCATTCGGGATAACAGCTCTTCTATTTGCCTTCCTGCTTAAGGCTGAAGACAGGAAGAAAGGATACGGCCTTGAAATGCCAAATATTGTTAAATAAAGAAAATAAAATCCTCACCGGGCTGCTCCAGATCGGGGCAGCCCTTTTTTTATCCCCTGACTGTAAGTATCATAGTGAATTTTTATGACCAATTCGAAAACACATTGAATAGAATAACTTAATACATACCATCGTTTATTATACTCAACGCATCAACGTATCAACACATCAACAACTAAACTGCTGATCCTACAAACGAGCCTCTGTTAATACATCTCAATTGTAATTGATCCGTTTTTATGAGGTATGCATTCCGGAATACCAACTTCATAATATTGTCGAATATGTCATTAAACAGCTATCAGAAACTATTTTTTTCTTACATTTAACAACACGACCAATCATTAAACTATTTATAAAAATGAGTGACATTCGAAATCTTGAAC